>SKJX01000162.1 GCA_007121785.1 Nitriliruptoraceae bacterium | reverse complement strand
TGATGAACAAGGGGCTCGAGCTGATCGAGGCGCACCTGCTGTTCGACCAACCGTGGGACCGCATCGACGCGGTGGTCCACCCGCAGTCGGTGGTGCACTCGATGGTGGAGTTCGTCGACGGCTCGACGATCGCGCAGCTCTCCCCACCGGACATGCGCCTGCCGATCCAGCTGGCGATGGCCTGGCCCCAGCGGCTCGACCGCGCGTTCGTCGCCTGCGACTGGACGCGGACGAGCGAGCTGACCTTCGAGCCGGTCGACCGCACCACCTTCCGGGCGCTGGACCTCGCTGAGCAGGCCGGCCGTCGAGCTGGCACCTTCCCGGCAGTCCTCAACGCTGCCAACGAGTCGGCCGTGGCCGCGTTCCAGGCCGAGGCGATCGGGTTCCTGGACATCCCCGCGGTGGTCGAGGACGCGCTCGAAGCCTGGGCTGCCACCGACCCGCCCCCGCCCACGGAGATCGACCAGGTGCTCGCTGCTGATGCCTGGGCCCGCGATCACGCCACCCGCGCGCTCGCCGGACGGAGCCTGTCATGACCTTCACGCTCGGCGTCATCGCCTTCGTCGTCGCGCTGATCATCTCCGTGCTGATCCACGAGCTCGGTCACCTCGTGACCGCCAAGCTGTTCGGCATGCGCGCTGACCGCTACTTCGTGGGGTTCGGCCCGACGCTGTGGTCGACCCGTCGCGGGGAGACCGAGTACGGCGTCAAAGCCTTCCCGCTGGGTGGGTTCGTCTCGATCCGGGGCATGAACCCGATGGACGAGCGCCGCCGACCCGTGGTCGACGAGGTGTTCGATCCAAGCGCGCTCGCCGCCGACCGCGAGGTGGAGCCGGCAGCGGTGGGCACGGGTGGGTCCGGGGCGGTCACCGGGACGCCGGAGCGCCCGGACGAGGCGCCCGCGGCGTCCAGGCTCCCACCGGCGACCTGGGACCGGCTCGGCCGGATCCTGCGG
Source organism: Nitriliruptoraceae bacterium (assembly GCA_007121785.1). GTDB lineage: Bacteria > Actinomycetota > Nitriliruptoria > Nitriliruptorales > Nitriliruptoraceae > SKTG01. The sequence goes on along the minus strand of SKJX01000162.1, from coordinate 5,041 downwards.
GAGCGAGGCACCCCGGACGAGGTGGCCGACCGGATCGTCGCCCGTGCCCGGGCCAGCATGGACGGCGATCCCGAGCGGGCCCGTCGCACCCTGGCGGAGGTGATCCTCACCGAGGTCGGCCACAGCGAGAAGGTCGGTGACCTCCCGTGGCGCCTCGAGCGGGGCGATGAGGGGCGCTTCTACCACGACCGGCCGATCTGGCAGCGGGCGTGCACGATCGCGTTCGGGCCGCTGACCCACCTGGTGATCGCGTTCCTGCTGCTGCTCGGTGCCTACGCCCTGATCCCGCTACCGACCGGTGAGCCGACCAGCGAGGTCGGGATGGTGATCGACGACACGCCAGCGGCCGAGGTCGGGCTGGAGCCCGGTGACCAGGTGCTGGCGGTCGAGGGCACGGCGTCCGACGACTACCTCGAGTTGCGCGAACTGATCCGGGAGCGGCCGGAGCAGCCGACCACGATCACCGTGGAGCGCGACGGTGAGACGCTGGACCTCGAACTGGTGCCACAGGCGGAGACCGACCCCGACAGCGGTGAGACCTTCGGTTTGGCCGGCTTCGCGCCGCAGGAGGTCACCGACCGGCTCGGGCCGGTCGAGGCCATCCGGCGTGCCGCCATCGGCGACGAGCGGGAGCCGATCGGTGGGGTGCTCCCGATGGTGGGCGCGAGCGTCGAGGGCCTGGCACGGGTGTTCAGCCCCGCCGGCATCGGCGAACTGGTGTCGGCCTCCGCAGGGGCCCAGGAACGCGACCCGGAAGGTGCGGTCTCCGTCGTCGGCATCGCCTCGATCGCGGGGCAGGCCGCGGGGCAGGGTGCCGTCGGGTTGTTCTCGCTGGTGTTCCTGCTGGCCTTCCTCAACGTGTTCGTGTTCCTGTTCAACCTCGTGCCGTTGCCGCCGTTCGATGGCGGGCATCTGGCGGTGCTGGCCGTGGAGAAGGTCGGAAACCTCTACCGTCGGCTGCGCGGCCGCCCCGAGACCTACACGGTCGATCCGCGTGCCATCACCGCCGTCGCGCTGCCGGTGATCGCGGTGATCCTGATCGTGTTCATCACCACGCTGTGGCTGGACATCTCCGACCCGATCCGGTTCGGCTGAGTGGTCGCGCCGGTCGATGGCGCGACCACGGATCTGAGGCACCCGCAGCTACCCTCCGCGTCGAACCTCCCGCGAGGCGTCCCTGCCTCCCGTCCCTCCTCGAGGAGCCTTCCGTGGCCACCGTATCCGGCCAACTTCCCGTGCTCCCGACCGAGCCGGCCGTCGCGAACGTCGATGGCGGTCCGCAGCGCCGTGCCACCCGCAAGATCCGCCTGGGCCCGCTGGAGGTCGGCGGTGACGCGCCCATCAGCGTGCAGACGATGACGGTCACCCCCACCCACGAGGCCGATCTGACCTTGCAGGCGATCGCGGCCGCCCAGGCGGCGGGGGCCGACGTGGTGCGGGTGGCGGTCCCGCGCAAGGAGGACGCGGACGCGCTGGCCTACATCGCCGAGCACGCCCGGATCCCGGTGATCGCCGACATCCACTTCCAGTGGAAGTACGCGGTGATGGCGATCGAAGCCGGCTGCGCCGGGGTCCGGATCAACCCGGGCAACATCAAGAAGCACGACAAGGTCGCCCTGCTGGGCCAGATGGCCGACGAGGCCGGCGTCGCCATCCGCATCGGCGTCAACGGCGGGTCCCTCGAGCAGGCGATCCTCGACGAATTCGGTGGCCCGACGCCGGAGGCGATGGTCGAGTCGGCGCTGCGCGAGGTCCGGTTGCTCGAGGACGTCGGCTTCCACGACACCAAGATCTCGGTCAAGCACTCCGACCCCTGGACGATGATCCGTACCTACCGGCTGCTGTCGGAGCGCACCGACTACCCGCTGCACCTCGGCGTGACGGAGGCCGGACCGCTCAAGTCCGGGTCGATCAAGTCCTCGGTGGGTATCGGCACCCTGCTCGCGGAAGGCATCGGCGACACGATCCGGGTGTCGTTGTCCGCGGATCCGGTCGAGGAGGTCAAGGCCGGCATCGCGATCCTGGAGTCGCTGCACCTGCGCGAACGCGGGCTCGACGTCGTGTCATGCCCCTCCTGCGGCCGTGCGCAGGTGGACGTGTGGACCCTCGCCGAGGACGTCCAGAAGGGCCTCGAGGGCATCGAAGCGCCGTTGCGCGTCGCGGTCATGGGGTGCGTCGTCAACGGGCCGGGTGAGGCCCGCGAAGCGGACCTCGGCGTGGCGGCCGGCAACGGCAAGGGCGACATCATCAAGAAGGGGGAGAAGATCGCCACCGTCCGCGAGGAGGACATCGTCGAAGCGCTGGTCCACTTCGCCACGGAGATGGCCGAGGAGATCCGGGACGAGCGAGGCGAGGGCTCGCCCGTGGTCGCCTGAGCCACCGCGTTCCTGCCGCGCCAGGAACCTCGTCCAAGCTCGCGTCCGAGCACGGCTCGGCCGCCCGTGGGTCCGTAGCGGGCTGCACCGCCGCATGGTACGGTCTCCTATTGCGGCGGGCCTAGCGGCCCGCTGCGCCGCGTTCGGCCCCGGACGGCGAGGCGCCGCCGCTCGCGGACCACGACCGGCAGGACCAAGCCATGACGCGGCCGGCCCACCCGGGCCGGCCGCTGTCGTGAGCGCCAGAACGCTGCACCCGACGGGGATGCCGTGACCAGCCCGAGACGCGAGCGAGGAGGTGGCAGGTGGCCGAGCACGACGACCTCATCGCCGCCGTCACCGAGCTCGCGGCGCCCATCGCCGAACGTCATCAGGTCGAGCTGCTCGACGTCGTGGTCAAGGGACCGCGTGGTCGCCGACTGGTACGCATCACCGCCGACCTCGCCGACCCCGAGTCGGAAGGCGACATCGACGTCGACACGATCGCGTCGCTGACGCGCGAGCTCAGCAAGGCGCTCGACGAGTCCGACCCGATCGACGGTCGGTACACGTTCGAGGTCACCTCACCCGGCACCGACCGTCCCCTGCGACGCCCCCGGGACTTCCGCCGTAACGTCGGCCGCGAGGTCCGGGTCGAGCGTGACCTCGGTGCGGACGAGCGTGAGGAGCTCACCGGCCGGCTCGCTGCGGCCTCCGATGACCAGATCACCCTCGAGATCGACGGTGAGGACCACGACGTGCCGCTCGGCACGATCACGTCCGCCCACGTCGTGCTCCCGTGGTGAGCGACCGAAAGGCCCGTAGGTGAAGATCGACATCGACGCGTTGCGTCAGATCGAGCGCGAGAAAGGCATCGACTTCCTCACGGTCGTCGAGGCGTTCGAGACGGCGCTGGCCTCGGCCTACAAGCGGTCCAACGAGGCGACCGGGGACGAGGCCCGCGTCAGCGTGGACCGCAACAGCGGCGAGGTGACGGTCTTCGCGCAGGAGCTCGACGACGAGGGCAACATCGTCTCCGAGTGGCAGGACGCACCGCGCGATTTCGGACGCATCGTGGCCCAGACCGCGAAGCAGGTCCTGTTGCAGCGCCTGCGTGAAGCGGAACGTGAGGCCACCTACGGCGAGTTCGTCGGTCGTGAGGGCGACATCATCTCCGGCACGGTCAGCCTGCAGGGCAACCAGACCTACCTCGAGCTGGGGCGCCAGACCGCGCTGCTACCGAACGCCGAACAGATCCCGAACGAACGGCTCGAGCACGGGGCACACAGCCGTGCCGTGGTCATCGAGGTGCAGCGCCGCGATCGCGGGGCGCAGATCATCGGGTCACGGACGCACCCGGCGCTGGTCGTCGGCCTGTTCGCGCTGGAGGTCCCCGAGATCGAGCAGGGCCTGGTCGAGATCCGCGGCATCGCCCGCGAGGCGGGGCACCGCACCAAGGTGGCCGTGATGTCCAACGACCGCGACGTCGATCCGGTCGGTGCGTGCGTCGGGCCGGGCGGACAGCGCGCCCGCGGGGTTCAGAAGGAGCTCCACGCGGACGAGCTCGAACGCATCGACATCGTCCGCTGGGCGGACGAGCCCGAGGAGCTGGTCGGCAACGCGCTGTCGCCCGCGAAGGTGGCCAGCGTCTACCTCTACCCCGAGGACGGCACCGCGCTGGTCGTCGTCCCCGACTACCAACTGTCGCTGGCCATCGGGCGGGAGGGGCAGAACGCCCGGCTGGCCGCGCGGCTGACCGGCTGGCGCATCGACATCAAGTCCGAGTCGCAGTTCGAAGCTGAGCAGCAGGCCTTCCAGGAAGCGCTGGAGTCCGGCCTGATCGACGAGTACGGCAACCCGCTGTCCGAGGAGGGTGAACGCGCGATCGAGAAGGCGTTCGAGTCCGCGGAATCCGCTCGTCGTTCCGCCCTCGAGGACGAGGAGGACGACGTGGCCAGCGCCGAGCCCGATGCGGCGCCGACCGATCTGCCCGTCAGCTCCAGCCCCGTCACCCCGGGGGAGCCACGGATCGCGGACGCCCCGGTGGCCCCGGCGACGAGCGGTGAGGATCCGGTCGTCGAGCTCGCTGATGAGCTCGCCGGGGCCGCTGAGCCCTCCGAGGCAACGGCTGACGCGGCCACCGACCCGGACGACGAGACCCACTCGACCTGAGCCAACCTGAGTCAACGCCAGCACGACCCGGAGGTCACCGCGTGCGTGCGCCGAGTCCGCGGCGACCACCCAACGTCCAGAACCCATCACCGTCGTCCACCGAAGGCCCGAAAGGAAGTACCCTGGCGACCATCGCGCCCCACGCGCCGGTTCGAACCTGCATCGGTTGCCGCACGACGCGCCCCAAGGGTGCGCTCGTTCGGCTCGCCGCGACCCCCGACGGGGTTCGTGTCGACGAGACAGGTCGCCTTCCCGGCCGAGGCGCGTACGTCTGTCCTGATCCCCGATGCGTCGAACCGCTGCGCCGCCGCAGTGGCGCAGCGCTCCGGCGGGCGCTACGGACGGACGCTGACGCCCGGATCGACGCCGCGCTCGATGCGCTGGCGGCCGTGGTGGTGCACCCCGAGGTGCGTCAAGGCACCGTGAGGAGCGAGAACGCGTGAGCAACAAGGTCCGCGTCTACGAGCTGGCCAAGGAGACAGGACTCTCCAACAAGGAGGTCCTGCGTCGCCTTG
>SKJX01000179.1 GCA_007121785.1 Nitriliruptoraceae bacterium | reverse complement strand
GCATGGATCCTTCGACCGGACGGCTGACGGCCTACAGCCACGGCGCCGGCTGAGCGTGCAAGCTCGGTCCCGGTGACCTGGCGCAGGTCCTGCGCCCCCTGACCCCACCGTCGCACCCCGATCTGATCATCGGGCACGCGACGGCCGACGACGCGGCCGTGTGGCGGCGTCCGGGCGGACCTGCGCTCGTGGCCACCGTCGACATCTTCACCCCGATCGTCGACGACCCCGTCACCTGGGGTCGTATCGCGGCCGTCAACGCCGCCAGCGACGTCTACGCCATGGGGGGCACGCCGCGGTTCGCGCTGGCGATCGCCGCCTGGCCGCGCGAGCAGCTGCCGCTGGAGGTCCTCGGTGAGGTGCTCCGCGGCGGTCAGGAGGCCGCGATCGACGGCGGCTGGATCGTCGCCGGCGGGCACACCATCGACGGACCCGAACCGGTCTACGGTCAGGCGGTGATCGGCGACGTCGACGAGGAGGCGCTGCTGACCAACGCCGGCGGGCAGGCAGGTGACGCGCTGGTACTGACCAAGCCGCTCGGCACCGGGTTGATCGCCACGGCGATCAAGCGACGACCCGCCGGTGCGATCGCCCCCGGCGGTGAGCTCCACGAGGCCTACACCGCAGCGGTGGCGGAGATGACCCGCACCAACGCGCTCGCCGCGCAGGTCGCCAGCCGGTTCGGTGCCCACGCGGCCACCGACGTCACCGGGTTCGGTCTGCTCGGGCACCTGCGCGCCCTCGCCCGGGAGAGCGGGGTGAGCGCCGAGGTCACCGCGAGCGCGGTCCCGCAGCTGCCGGACCTGGACGTGCGGCTGGCGGCTGGCGACGTGCCCGGCGGCACCACGCGCAACCTCGACGACGTCCGCGGCGACCTGGAGACGGCCGGTGAGGTGACCGCGGATGACCTCACCGTGCTCGCCGATGCGCAGACCTCCGGGGGGCTGCTGCTCGCGCTCCCGGCGGCTGCTGCGCACGACGCGCTCGTGTCGCTGGCCGCTGACGGGCACCACGCGGCGCTCATCGGGCACCTGACCGAGGGTGCTGCGGGGCACCTCGTCGTCCGCGCCTGACGTCGCGCTTGGCGCCGCGCCTGACGTCGCGCTTGGCGCCGCGCCTGACGTCGCGCTTGACCTCGACCGCCGCAGGTGCCGGTACCGACGAAGGCCGACGCGTGGGGTCCCGGCCGGTCGGGTCGAGGGGACTACAGCCCGTTGCGGTGGATCCGGTCCGGTTGGATCCGCAGGATCGCGCGCTCGGAGGTGATCTGCTCGGCCGGGTAGGGCCGGCCCAGGTACCGCTGCGCGCACGTATCGATGTGTTGGCGGGCCGCGTCGCCACGGACCACCTCGACGACCCGGCCGCGGATCTCCGCGTAGCGGTAGGCGTTGTCGTCGTCCCAGATCGTCACCGTCACCCGCGGGTCGCGCTGGACGTTGCGGAACTTGGCGCGGTGGACCTCGGTGTTGATCAGGACGTGCCGGTCGTCGGCATCGACCCACATGACCTGGGTCTGCGGCTGGCCGTCAGCGAACAGGGTGGTCAACGCGGCGAAGTTGCGGCCCTGGGCGAGCGCGCGCACGTCGGTGTCCAGTGCCATCGGGTTCCTCGTCATCGGTGGGCGGCGGTGGGGTCGTTGCCGTGGGCAGGGGGTGGGGTCGCCGCCGCCCGACGGTAGCGGTCAGGTACCGTCACACCCGTCGGCCGGGGCTGACGCACGCACCCGGCCGCCGACCCGAAAGGTCCGAGGTGGTCCAGCAGACGCCGAGCCGGACGGCGACGACGCAGCCGTTCGTGCTCGATCAGGCCACCTTCGACCTGCTCGTCGAGCGTGCCTGGTCCGATTTCCCCTACGAGGTGTGCGGCCTGCTCGGTGTCCGCGAGGACGGGCGGATCGTCCACTTCGCGATCGACAACGCCGAACGGTCCATGACCTTCTACTCGATGGAGCCCAAGCAGCTCCTGCGCGCCATGCGTGAGATCGAGGACGAGGGCTGGGGGTTGGCGATCTACCACTCGCACACCCATACCGAGGCCTACCCCTCGGCGACCGACATCCGCCTGGCGGCCTACCCGGAGGCGACCTACCTGATCGTCACCCTGCAGGACCGCGACCACCCGGAGATCCGTGCGTTCGACATCGTCGACGGTGAGGTCACGGAGAAGCCGCTCGAGATCCGCGGGCTGAGCGAGCCCACCTGATGGTCGCCTGGGGCTCGGTGGCACGCACCGCGATCAAGGTCGCGCCGGTGGCGATGACGGTCGCGCGGCAGCTGGACCGGCAGCTGCGACCGCACGTGCTGGCCTACCGGTTGGCGCGCGACGTGGACGGCTACGTGGGACGTTGGACCAGCGACGAGGGCAACCACTATGTCGTGTTCGCCCGACGCGACGCCATGGTCCTGCGCGTCTTCCCGCCGGTTCCAGGGCCGGAGATCGACGTGATCGAGGACGAGCTCGACCGCGCCTCGCTGCGGCATCACCGCGAGATGGCGGAAGCCAAGGTTCGCGACACCACCGCGCGGGTGGTCGGCGGGCCGTCGAACCTCACCAACCGCCGTGGTCGCGGCGATGACCCCGGGGGCGATGCCAGCCGCGACCGGAGCAGGCGTCCTGACGATCCGCCGGCGCTGCCCGGCCGCGGCTCGCAGCCACCGTCACCTGACGACCGGCTCGGCTGAGGACCGCGGCACGCTCGTGGCGGAGACCGGCATGCCGTCGACCTTGCCGCGAGCGCAGCCTCCGACGCCATCCGGATCCGCCGCGATCCAGCTGCGCGCGAACTTCCGACGCAGCCCTACAGCCAGCGACCAAGCGGTTGGGCCAGGTCGCCGTTGCCTTCGACGGCCACGTCCGGCACCCCCAGCCAGGCCCCGAGCTCGGCCAGCTCCTGCGCGAGCTCGGACGCGACGTCAGCCAGGTCGACGTCCCGCTCGGCGAAGGCGCCGAGCACCCGCAGACGCCCGTGTGCACGGTCGGCCTTGAGGTCGACCCGGGCGACCAACCGGTCGCCGAGCAGGAACGGCAGCACGTAGTAGCCGTAGGTCCGTTTGCGCGCCGGGACGTAGATCTCGATGCGGTAGTGGAACCCGAACAGCGTCTCGGTCCGTTCGCGGTGCCACACCAACGGATCGAACGGCGAGACCAGCGTGCGGGCCGGGAACCGGCGGGCGGCCCGTGCGTCCGGATGCAGATACCAGGCCTGATCGCCGGTCCCGGCGACGCGGACCTCCTTGAGCTCGCCCTCGGCGGCCAGGGCCGCGAGCGTGGCGCGGGCAGGGCCGATCCGTAGGCGGTGATGGTCGGCGAGGTGGTCCGCGGTGCCGATGCCCTGGGCCGCCGCGGCCCGCAGCAGCAGCTGGCGACGGGCCAGCTCGGGCGGGAGTACCGGCGCGGTGCGGACCGCGTCGGGGATGACCCGCTCGGTGAGGTCGTAGACGGTGACGAAGTTGGCGGTGCGGTCGTGGATCGCCAGGTCGCCGCGCATGGCGAGGTGGTCGAGCGCGAGCTTGCCCTCCGAGTCGCCCCACCACGGACCGGTCCGGGTCCCGGGCGCGGTCAGGTCCCGGACGCTGGTCGGGCCGTGCTCGGCGACCTCCTCCAGCACGGTGTCGAGTAGGCCGGGATCCTCCTCCAGGGCCGCTGAGAGCGCCGGGCGGGGTCGCATGGCCGCCCGGCGGTGGTGGAACCGCGGCCAGTGCTCGATCGGCGCGATCGAGGCGACGTGGACCCACCCTTCGAACGCTTCACGTGAGCGCCACAGCCAGGCGTCACGAGCGGCCCGGTCGTGCGGCCCGAGCCGTGACCAGAACGGCAGCTCGTGCGCCCGGGCCAGGACCTGCACGCTGTCGAGTTGGACGACGTCGAGGGTGTCCAGCACACGCCGCAGGTGCCGCACGTCACGGCGGACGTGCGGTGCTGGTCGGGGTCGGGCGAAACCGGCGGCGGCGAGCGCGAGCCGGCGGGCACGGTCGAGCGGCAGGGTTCGCATGCCGGGAACGCTAGCCACCGTCGCGGACGCGGACGGTCCGCGAACGGGCGGGAAGGTCGCCGCGGTCCGACGCGTTCACCCACCCGGCGCCCGAGACCGATCGGCCCCGCTGGCTACCCTCTCGGGTGACGTCCACCGCTCGCTTCCGACCCTGCCGTACCGGCCTGCGCCACGTGTCCGTCGCTCCGTCTCGCGCGTCCCGGTACCGCTGCCCCGACAGGAAAGGCCGCCATGCCCCTGGTGCGCATCCCCACCGTCCTGCGCAAGCACACCGACGGTGCCGCCAAGGTCGAAGCCGACGGTGCCACCGTCGGTGAGGTGTTCGATCAGCTCGTTGCCCGCCACCCGGGCCTCGGCGACGACCTGTTCGCTGACGGGCAGGTCCGCGGGTTCATCAACGTCTACGTCGACGACGAGGACATCCGCTACGTCTCCGGTCTCGACACCCCGGTCGAGGACGACACGGAGGTCGCGATCATGCCGGCGGTCGCCGGTGGCGCGGAGCTGCCGAGCGTGGGTCGCTGAGCGGTGCGGTTCGGTGACATCTCGCAGGCGATCGGCAACACCCCGCTGGTCGGGCTTCCGAGGCTGTCACCGGACGGCTACACGCTCTACCTGAAGCTCGAGGGCGAGAACCCCACGGGGTCGGTCAAGGACCGGGTCGCCAAGTACCTGATCGAGCAGGCGGAGCGGTACGGGCAACTCCAGCCGGGCCAACGGGTCCTGGAGCCGACCTCCGGCAACACCGGCATCGGACTAGCGGCGCTGTGCAAGGTCAAGGGCTATCCCCTGACCTGTGTGATGCCGGAGAACACCTCGGAGGAACGCACGCAGCTGCTGACGATGTTCGGGGTCGACATCGTGTTCTCGCCGGCCAACGAGGGCTCCAACGGCTCGGTGCGGTTGGCGCAGCAGTTCGCGGCCGACGACCCGACGGTGTTCATGCCGTTCCAGTACGGCAACCCTGCCAACGCGCTGGCCCACTACGAGACCACCGGGCCGGAGATCATCGCCGACCTGCCGGACGTCGCGGCGTTCGTCGCGGGGCTGGGGACCGGCGGCAGCGTCACCGGGGTCGGTAAGCGGCTGAAGGCATGGAACCCGCACGTGCGCATCTTCGCGGCCGAACCGGAGTACGGCGACCTGGTCTACGGGCTGCGCAACCTCGACGAGGGCTACGTCCCGGAGGTGCTCGACCAGGAGGTGCTGGACAGCCGCATCAAGGTCGACTCGTTGAAGGCCCTGACGTGGACGCGTCGCCTCGCGGAGGAGGAGGGCATCTTCGCGGGGGTCTCCACGGGTGCGTCCCTGGAGGTGGCCGCGCGGGTCTGCAAGCGGCTGCCCGAGGGCTCCGACGTCGTGGCGATGTCGCCGGACGGCGGCTGGAAGTACCTCTCCACCGGCGCCTACGCGCCAGGCAACGTGGAGGAGATCGCCACGTCGATCTCCGGGACGCTCTGGGCCTGACATCGACGAGTAGCCTCCCCTCGCCGTGCGGTGTGTCGGACGCGTTGTAGGAGGACCCGTGGCAATCGAGCTGACCGTGCTCGGCAGTGCCGGGTCCCACCCGCAGGCGGGGCGCGTCTGCTCGGGCTACCTCGTCGAGGCTGGCGACACCAAACTGCTCCTCGACGCCGGCAACGGCTCCACCGCCAACCTGCAACGCTTCGCCAGCTTCCGGGACCTCGACGCGGTCCTGATCAGCCACCGCCACGTCGACCACTGCATCGACCTGATCGGCGGCTACTACGCGATGCGGTTCGATCCGCAGCGCACCCGCCGGCTGCCGCTGTACGGCCCGGCGGAGGTCGCCGAGACGCTCCGAGGTCTGCTGTCCTCCGACGCGCCGTTCGCGTTCGACGAGGTCTACGACACCCATGAGGTCGCCCCGGGCGACCGCCTGCGTTTCGGTGCCGTCTCGGTCGAGCTGTTCCACAGCCACCATCCGCCACCGACGGTGTCGATGCGGATCACCGTCGATCGAACCGTGCTGGTCTACTCCGGCGACACCGCCGGCGGCGACGACCTGATCGCCTGCGCCCGGGACGCGGATCTGCTGCTGTGCGAGGCGTCCTGGGCCGGTGATCCGTCCGACTACCCACCCGACATCCACCTCACGGGTCGGCAGGCCGGGGAGGTGGCCGCGGCCGCGGGGGTGAAGAAGCTCGTCCTGACCCACGTCGCCGGTGGGATCGACCGCGCCGAGGTGGTGACCGAAGCCCGCGAGGCGTTCGACGGTCCCGTCGAGCTCGCCGAGGACCTGGCCCGTTACCGCATCGGCTGACACAGCCGACACCGGCGCCGCGAGTACGGTCGCTGCCCCGCCACCTCTCCGTCACCCCACTGACAAGGCTTTCGCATGCCCCGCGCCGACGGCCGCCGCAACGACCAGCTGCGGCCCATCACGATCGAACCCGACGCCCAGCGCCACCCCGCCGGCTCGGCGCTGGTGCGCTTCGGTGGCACCCACGTGCTGTGCGCCGCCTCCGTCGAGGAGGGCGCGCCACGCTGGCGCGACCACAAGGGCTGGGTCACCGGCGAGTACGCGATGCTGCCCGGCGCCACCGACACCCGCTCCCGGCGTGAACGCAACGGCCCCGGCGGACGCTCCAAGGAGATCGAGCGGCTCGTTGGCCGAAGCCTGCGCGCGGCCGTCGACCTCGACCAGCTTCCGGACGTGACCATCACGGTCGACTGCGACGTGCTCGAAGCCGACGGTGGCACCCGCACCGCGGCGATCACCGGCGGGTGGGTCGCGCTGCACCGCGCCTTGACCAACCTCGGCCACGCCAGCGCGTTGACCGGCCAACTCGCCGCCGTGTCGGTCGGCGTCGTCGACGACGAACCGCGCCTCGACCTGCCCTACGAGGAGGACCACCGCGCGCAGGTCGACTGTAACGTCGTCGCCACCGCCGACGGCAGGCTCATCGAGGTCCAGGGCACCGCCGAAGGCGCACCGTTCGATCGCGCCGTCCACGACCAGCTGCTCGACCTGGCCCTGGCCGGCATCGCCGACCTGGCCGAGCTCCAACGGCAGGCGGTCGGGGCGTGAGCCCGTCCGGAACCGGCGCCGTGGACGGTGGCGACGGCGCCCGCCACCGCGTCGTCGCGGCCACCGGCAACCCCGGCAAGCTCGCGGAGCTGCAGACGATCCTGTCGGACCACCTCGACGTCGAGGTGGTGGCCATGACCGAGCTGGGCATCGAGAGCCCCCCGGAGGACGGGGACACCTTCGAAGCGAATGCGCTGCTCAAGGCCCGGGCGTGCGCGGCCGCGACCGGGCTCCCGGCGCTGGCCGACGACTCCGGGTTGGAGGTCGATGCGCTCGGCGGTGCGCCGGGGGTGCGCAGCGCCCGCTACGCCGGCGAACCGGCCGACGACGCCGCGAACAACGCCAAGCTCGTCGCGGCGCTCGCCGACGTCCCGCCGGAGGAGCGCACCGCCCGGTTCGTCTGCGCTGCCGCGATCGCGTTACCGGACGGGCGCGAGCACGTGCTGCGCGGGACGATGGACGGGCGGATCGTCGACGACGCTCGTGGGACGCACGGGTTCGGCTACGACCCGCACTTCGTCAGCGACCGGGTCGGTGACGGACGTACCAACGCCGAGCTCACCCCGGACGAGAAGCACGCGATCAGCCACCGCGGTGCCGCGGTGCGGGCGCTGGCGCCGGTGGTGCGGGAACTGCTCGCCGGGTGACCGGTCAGCGGTGGGTCTCAGGGCAGCGCGTCGGCCAGGTCCTCCACGGCGGCGCGGGCGAGCTCGAGCTGTTCCTCCTGGGGCCGGTCGTGGACCGCCATCAGGGCCGCGGCGGCCAGCTGCGCCTCCTCGACGTCGATGTCGGTGCGCACCAGTCGGCCGGTGCCGTCGGGTTCGATCGGATCACCGACCGAGTCGTCGTCGGTCAGGACCGCGAGCACGTCGTCGATCTGGCGTCGTAGCGCGCCCCACGCGGGGTCGTCGGGATGGTCGTCCGCGAGGCTGCGTGTCTCCTGCAGCGCCTGGACCAGGTTGAACACCACCGTCGACCCCTTCCGTCGTGACCGCTCGGCGCGCTGGATACCGGCTGGGCCGTCACCGTGGTCGAGGGGACGCCAGGATGCAAGCCGGCGCCTCGGCCGATGGTGGGCCGATCCGGATCGGCCCCGCGTCACGTTCGTTCCTGCTGGCGGACCGCTTCGGCGGCCGCGGCAGCGCGGTTGTCGACCCCGAGTTTCGACAGCACCCGTGCGACGTGCTGCTCGACCGTCCGCCGGCTGATGTAGAGCCGGTCGGCGATCTGCGGGTTGGACAGCCCCTCACCGAGCAGCGCCAGCACCTCCTGCTCGCGGTCGGTCAGCGTCTGCCGGCCCCTCGACCCACCGCGACTGGCGCGCGTCCCCAACGAGCGGAGCAGGTCCGCAGCGGCGTTGGCGTCGCGCTGCGCACCGAGCGCGTCGAAGGTGGTCAACGCCGTACGAGCCTCGTCCGCGGCGACCGCGGGCTCGTCCTCCACGAACGAGCGGGCCAGCAGCAGTCGGGTCCGCTGCGCTTCCAGGGGCATGCTCAGCCGGGCGAAGACGGCCAGTGCCTGGTCGAGGTGCGCTCGCGCGCCGTCGGCGTCGCCAACGGCGAGCATCGCTTCGCCGCGCAGCCGTGCTCCGTACGCGACGGCGAGATCGCAGCCCAGCGAGGCGCCACGTTCCATCAGGTGGATCCCGTGGTCGGCGCCCGCGGCCGTGTCCCCGCGGTCCAGCTCGGCCCGTCCGAGCGTGTCGAGCAGCAGGAGGCGTTCGAGCGATCCCTCGGCCACCTGCCTGAGCTGCCGGCGCAGCGCGTTGGCCGCGGTCTCCGGCCGTCCGCGGAGCAGGTGGATGCGTGCGACCATCGGGACGACCGCGGGCTGATCCTCCAGCCCTGCCACGAGCCGTTCGGCCTCCTCGATCCGGCCCTGATCGAGGCGCAACGACGCGAGCGACGCCAGCGCCTCCGCGCGCAGCGCCGGGAGGCCGTCGCGTGAGGTCGCGACCGCGCTGCGCAGCTCCTCCTCGGCCTGGACCCAGTCACCGAGGCTGACCAGGACCGAGCCGTAGAGCAGCCGGCACTCCGCGTAGAGGAACGGGTTGCCGTAGCGCTGCGAGAGCCGATCGGTCGCGCGGATCCACTGCACCGCACGCTCGAACTCCGCGCACGTGGTGCAGGAGATCATCGTCGTACAGCTGGTGAACACCACCGTGTCGCGGTGGCGGCCCTCACCACCCAACGTGCCGGCCATGGCCTCGTCGAGGTAGGGCAGCCCGTCGGCGATGCGTCCCTGCCCGATCAGGGTCGCACCGATCTGGCTGAGGGCGCACAGCTGGAGGTCGAGGTCCTCGTCGCGAAGGCCGAGCTCGTAGGCCTGCCGTGCCAGCGTCTCCCCGACGGTCGGGTCGTCCGCGGCGTCGGCTTCGTCGACGAGCACGCGGCCGTGTAACCACCCGAGATCGTGCTCATCGACCAGGCGCCGCGCCCGGGCGAGCCACCCGGCGGCTGCGGCGACGTTCCCGAAGTTCGCCAGGTGGTTGCGACGTAGCCACAACGCCGTGGCCACCGCCCGTGCGGCGTCACCTTGCTGCCGGAACGCTGCGTAGGCGCGCTCGCGCAGCTCCACCCCCTCGTGGGTCTCGCCCAACCACCAGCTGGCTTCGCCGAGGCCGTCCAACGCCTCGGCGCTCGCTTCGGAGGCCAGCGCCGCACCGAACGCATCCCGCGCCCCCACCCAGTCACCGGCTGCCAGCGCCTCCGCGCCCGTGGCGAGGAGGGTCTCCGCGTCGCTCGACATGAGCGCCAGCGTAGAGGTCGCACGGGCCGCACCGGGAGGTCGGGACCACGTGGCTCGCGAACGATCTGCGTAGCGAGATAGGTGAGCTCACGGATGTCCCGTGCCCCGATCAACGCCATGGTGATGCGCGACATCCACCGACCGGACCGACCACGGAGTGAGACGGACATGACGTGGACCCAGACGTTCGATGTCGACGCGTTCAAGCGGGGGTTGCGCGAGGAGTGGCGGGTCACCGCGGAGGCCTGGAGCCCGTACGTCGGCGCAGACGGCCGGGTCCGGCTCCCCAACGAGGCCTACTGGGTCGCCGCGAGCACCCCGACGTGAGTCGCCGGCCCGATCCGACACGGAGGACGCCATGAAGGTGGAGGACCTCGATCACGCCAGCATCGATCACGTGCTGTCCACGACGCGGGCGGTCCGTCGACGCCTCGACCTGGATCGCCCCGTACCGCTCGATGTCGTCACCGAATGCCTCGAGATCGCGCTCCAGGCACCCACCGGGTTCAACCTGCAGAACTGGCGGTGGCTGGTGATCACCGACCCGGAGACCCGCGGCGACCTCGCCGAGGTCTACCGGCGCGCCCTGCTGCCGTTCCTCGACGCGATGGAACCCGATATCGCTGAGGACGACGATCAGACCCGCCGGGTCGCCGCCTCGAGCCGGTACCTCCTCGAGCACCTCGACCAGGTCCCGGTCCACGTGATCCCCTGCACCGTGCTGCAGGTCCAGCAGGAGCACGCCCAGTGGCAGGAGCTGGCCTACGACACCGACCTGTGGAACATGGCCGCCTCCTCGGTCTACGGCGAGGTCTGGCCGGCGGCCTGGAGCTTCATGCTGGCGCTGCGCAGCCGTGGTCTGGGCTCATCGTTGACGATGATCCACCTGGCCGAGGAGCCGGCGGTCGCCGAGCGACTCGGCATCCCCGAAGGCGTGTCGCAGGCCGGGCTGATCCCGGTCGCCTACTTCGCCGGCGACGACTTCCGATCCGCGGCCCGGCGGCCGTTGTCCGAGATCGCCTTCCTCGACCGGTGGGGGCAGCCGCTGCTCAGCTGACCCCAACACCCTCACCCAGCTGATCCCGGCCGGCTGCCCTGCGGTGGTCGCGTGCTCAGGACGTCGTCCGTGGCCGTCGCCGCTCGGCGGTTGGCGTGGGTCGGGACGTCGGGCACCTGCGCCGGACGGCCCCGTGCCAGCTCCTCGCGGAGGACCGGGGCGACGTCGAAGTACGGGCGGAACTCGGCCACGGCGTCCTGGGAGTTCTCCCGCATGAACACCTGCCCGCCGAGCCCGACGATGGCCTGGTCGGGTGCACCGTGCCCGTCGTGCTCGAAGCGCTGCCGGTACCGCTGCATCATCTGCCTGGTGTGGTGCGTCGGCGAGGTGCTGGAGCGTCGCGTCGTCCTCGGCGATCTTGACCGGATCGTTGGTGGTGGTCAGCGTGGTCGCCGACGACGGCACGAACCGGGGTTGTGGTGCTCGCCGGTCGTCGGATCCGGGGTGACGTCCCCGACCGAGAAGACCCCGAACTGCATGCCCACGTCGTGCCTTGCCATCGGACGTGACTGGACCGTATGCCTCCGGGGATCCGCCTTCGGCGGGGTGCGTCAGCGCTTCGGCACGATCCGTCGACCGGAGACGTTGTCGACGTCGATGCGGACCCAGAAGGCCCGGTCGTCAGGCAGCGCCCACGGTTCGAAGTGGTAGCTGAGCAGCGCTTCCACCTCCGCCTGGTCGGTGACGATGTGGGCGTGGCCGTGGGCGACGACGCTCCAGCCGGTACGCGAGGCGTCGTAGCCCTCGTCGGCCTCCACCGCGACCTGGCTGTCGGCCGCAGCGGTGCCGAGCTTGGAGCCGGGTGCGGTGCGGAAGTAGATCGCGCCGTCGTGGAGCAGGTGGTTGACCGGCAGCACCGACGGCTGGCCGTCGGCGACGAACCCGATCCGCACGATCGAGGTGGTGCCGAGCAGCTCCACGCACTCGTCGTGGTCGAGCGCCGTCAGGTCACCGGGGCGTGGGTCCACGAGCGGCTCCTGCGATCGGCTCGGCACGGACGGTCAGCGCCGACGTGGATGGTAGTGGTCGCGTCAGCACTGGGCCCATCGCCGTGACGCCACCGACGCCGCTTGCCGCCGCGTTCGGACTGCTCGCCGACCGCGGATCCATCGACGGCGTGTCCCTGGCCGCAACCCATTCGCTCGAGGAGGGGTCCCGACCGTGCAGGAGCGCGTACTGCCTGCTGGGGCGAGGGCACCTCATGCCGACCTCCATCAGTCGAAGGTCGCTGGGCCGAGATACCGGACGGCGACATCACCTTCGCGTCCCGGGTGGGGCTCCCCGAGGATCGCCGAGTCCTCCTCGGGGTCGTACGCGATCACGCACCAGCGCCCGTTCGTGAAGCGTCGAGGCCGCACGGCGGAGTTGCTGGGGTCCGTCTCAAGCCTGGCGAGTTGCACTTCGGGCTCGTCATCGAAGTCGAGGTCAGCCACGCCGGCGGACCCTGCGAATCGACCTGCTTCAGGTCGAGGACTCGTCGTCGTGGGCGATCGGCCGGTCGCCAACGCCCCGTGGCCGCGACGTGGTCCGTCCGGCCAACGACCCCGCCCATCACGGATGGCGGGCACCGACACCGTCCAGCAGCGCCCGGTAACCCTCACGGAACGTCGGGTAGGTGAACGTGGCCCCCGTCGCACGCAGCCGGTCGTTGCGGCAGCGCTTGTCCCCGCCGCGGCTTCGCTCGTCGGGGCCGGTCGGTGGCGGTGGGGCGTCGAGCTGCGCGGCCAGGAACCGCAGCACCTCGCCGCGTTCGGCCGGGTCGTCGTCGACGCCGAGGTAGCAGGTGGCCGGCTTCTCGACGGCGCTGACCAGGTGCACGATCGCGGCGGCCGCGTCGTCACGATGGATCCGGTTGGTGTGCACCGGCGGATCCGGCACGACCGCGCGGCCCTGTCGGACCTGGTCCAGCAGGCGCGTCCGACCAGGGCCGTACACGCCGGCCAGGCGCAGGCTGATCGCGTCCGGGCGGCGGTTCCACAGGGTGCGCTCAGCTTCGACGAGCACGGCCCCGGTCGCTGTAGCTGGTTCCGTCGGGGTGGTCTCGTCGACCCAGGACCCGTCCGTCACGCCGTACACCGCCGTCGAACCGACGAACAGCACCCGGCGCGGGGACACGCCGGCGTCAGCCAGCGCGTCCAGGACGCGTCCGGGACCGTCCACGTAGGCGCGCCGGTAGGCATCCACGTCCCGGCGGTCGGCGGCTGCGGTGAGGATTACCACCTCGACGTCGGTGGGTAGCTCGGGCAGGTCCCCGCCGAGATCGCCGGCGATGGGTCGGATCGCCGGCGGCAGCAGGTGCGCGGAGCGACGCAGCCCGTGGACGACGTGACCGGCAGCGGCCGCCCGCAGGCCGACCTCCGTCCCCAGGTCGCCGCAGCCGGCGATCAGCCAGCTCACGCCTCCGCAGCTTCGACGAGCCGGTCGTTGAACGCCGGCCAGGCCCGCTTCGCCCAGTCGTCGAACGGCTGGTCGGCGAGCTCCGCGGCGGCCAGGTCCCGGGACGGGTCGACCCACAGGAACGACCCGGCCTGGCCGAAGTGCCCGAACGTGTCCGGGTGCAGCCGGCTGCCGGTCCAGTGCGGGTCCTTGTCGCTCTTGCGCTCGAACCCGAGCGTCCAGTCGTTGGGAGACTGCCGGCCGAAGCCGGGCACCACCCCGTCGAGACCGGGGAAGGCCGGCGAGGTCGCGGCGGCGTGCAGGTCGGGGCCCAGCAGCTGCGGATCGAGCAGCTCGCGGGCGAACCGGAGCAGGTCGTCGACCGTGCCGCGTGCTGCGTGCGCTGGCGAGCCCTCCAGCACGGTCGAGGTCATCCCCAACGGTTCGAGGACCTCCATGGACAGGTGCTCGGCGAACGGCAGGCCGACCCGGTCGGCGACGATCTGGCCGAGCAGTTCGTACCCCCAGTTGGAGTAGACCCGGCGGCGCTCCACCGACTGGACGGGGGCGGACCCCTCCTCGGGCGGCAGGCCGCTGGCGTGGGCCAGCAGGTGCCGAACGGTGGCGTCGGGTACCGGCGAGGACGCCCCCAGCGGTTCGTCGAGGTGGAGCGCGCCGTCCTGGACCGCGACCAGGACCCCGTAGGCGGTGAGCGGCTTGGTGAGCGACGCGAACGGCAGCGGTTGGTCGGCCGGGCCGTGGGCGGCCGCGGTCGCCTCAGGAGTGGTGACGCCGACGGCGACCGTCGCGGGCTGCCAGTCGTCGACCTCGGCCAGGGTCTGGTGCAGTTGGGTCACCGTCGCTCCGCGGATTCGCTCGCTGACCGGTCGCGCGACCGATCGTGCAACCTCGTGAACGCTACCGCCGACGCCGGTATGCCGGCCGACACGCCCCGGATCCGTTCGTGGTCGCTTGACCGGGCGCCGGTGCGGCCGACGGGGAGGTGGCGATCGCGTCCATGCGGCACAAGCGGCCCAGCGTTCCCGCGTCGGTGGGCCGTAGCTTCGTCACCGGCGGGTCGTGCCCGGCTCCGAGTAGGTCGACGCCGTGGAACGGATGCTCGGCGAGGTCCTGGTCGCACGGCAGCCGATCGTCGACACCCAGCTCTCGATCGTGGGCTACGAGCTGCGCTACCAACCGACCGATGCGTCGGCGCCGGAGGCGTCCAGCGCTCGGGCAACGGCGAGCGTGCTGGTCGACGGTCTCCTGGCGCTCGGCCGTGAGATCGTCACCGACGGTGAGGACGCGTACCTCCAGGTGCCGGTGTCGCTGCTCCACGCCGGGACCCTCCTGGACCTCCCGTCGTCCCACGTGGTGCTGGGAGTGCCCTCGGACGCGGACGCTTCCGATGACACCTGGACCGCTCTGCGTCGTCACCGTGACGTGGGGTTCCGCCTCGCTCTGGACGGGCTCGTTCCCGGCGACCCGCGTCTGCCGTTGGTGGGCCTCGTTGATCTGGTCAAGGTCGAGATCGGACGCACCGACCAGGACAGCGAGCTGCGGTTCGTCCGTGAGCTGTGCGCGAGCGGGGGCACGGTCGCCGTGTCGAAGGTCGAGGAGCCGTCGGCGTTCGATCGGTTCGTCGGGGCCGGAGCGACGCTGGTGCAGGGGTACTTCTTCACCCGCCCTCGGGCGGTGCGGGCGGTGCGGCCGGTGGGCCTGCCGCCCACGCACCTGGCGCTGCTGCGCGAGCTCGCGCTCGACGAGGTCGACCTCGACCGGATCGAGGAGCTGATCCGGACCGACCTGACCCTGACCGACCGGTTCCTGCGGCTGGTCGACACGCTCAACGGCTGGCGCGAGATCGAGTCGTTGCGGCACGGTCTGGTCCTGATGGGCACCCGGCGGCTGCACCGCTGGGTGACGTTGTTCGTGATGTCGGCCGTCGCCCACGACGCCCCGGCGGAGCTGTTGACCACCGCCAGCGTCCGCGCGCGGTACTGCGAGGAGATCCAGGTGCGTCGGGGTCAGCCGACTGGGCTGCAGGCGTTCGGGCTCGGGATGTTCTCCGTGCTGGGCGTCGCCGGGTTGCTCGATGGTCGGACCGTGGCGGAGCTGCCCCTCGATGAGCAGACGCGTGCCGCCCTGGGCGGGGAACCGGGCGAGCTCCGCGACGTGCTGGACGCCGCGCTGGCCGCCGAACAGGCCGACTGGGACTCGCTGGTCGCCGCTGGCCGCCGGTTGGGGCTCGAGCCTCGCACGATGGCGGCGGCGCACGTCGAGGCGCTGCGCTGGGCGGCCCACGCCAAGCCGCTCGCCGGGGCCGAGGTCGTCAGCGTTCGGTGATGGACCCGGCCGACCGTCGGTCGATCCGATCCCCACGTTGGTGCCCTGACCAGGCATACTCCTGGGTCCGAACCCGTCGGCCACGACCGGTTCGCGCGGCCCGTGACGGCCACGGTGGACGAGGAGCAGCCATGACCGCAGGCGACACCCCGGGACGGCAGCAGCTGACCGACACCGCCGCTGACGCCTACCGCGCCCGTCGTGAAGCGCTGCACGCGACCGTGAGCGACCTGGACGCCGAACTCGACGAGCTCGAGGCGCAGGACGCGCCGGACGTGGAGCGGTTCCGGACGGCGATGACCCAGGTGCTGGACAACCTCCACCAGCACATCCAGGAGGCCGACGCTGCCGATGGCCTGCTGGCGGAGATCATCGAGACCGCACCGTGGTTCGCGCCCCGCGCGGAAGCGCTCCGCGCCGAACACGACGATCTGCTCGATCGGACGCGCGAGTTGATCGAGCGGGCCAGCGCTGGCGGGGAGATCGAGACGCTCCTTGCCGACGCGCGGACCCTCTCGGCCCGGATCTCCGACCACCGGCACACAGGCACCAGCCTGCTGATGGACGCCTACATGCTCGACGTGCCCGCTGGCGACTGACGGCGGCGGCCGCGCCGGCGACCGATATGGGCCTCGTCGTGGCCGATCTGTGGAGCATCGCGGGGCCTGTGCGCCTGCAACGCTCCACGGATCCGGTTCGCCGTTCCCGTCGTGGCCGATCCGTGGAGCATCGCGGGGCCTATGCGCCTGCAACGCTCCACGGGTCGCGGACCGGGTCGTCGCTCATCGGGGTCCTCGGTCATGCCGACCGCTGGTCGTGCGCTGGTCGTGTCTAGCGCTCGTCGTCGAGCCACTCACCGTCACGCATGATCGTGCGCTCATCGATCTCCGCCACGTTGCGCCACGCCTGCACCCGTCGGGGGACCACCCGCAGGAAGGCCGCCGTCGGATCCGTGCGCGGGTCGAGGCCGGCCGCGGCGGCCGTCGCGGCCGCGTCGGCCTCGGGCAGGTCCTCCGGCAGGTCCACCTCGCCGTCGATCATCACGACGTCGCGGGTGTGGCCCAGCCCGATCCGCACCCCGCCACCCTGGGCGAGGTTGCGGTACGTGGCGCTGCGGCGGAGCGTCGCCATCAGCACCGCCCGTCCCGTCCAGTGAAACGACAGCGGGATCAGCCACGGCTGTCCCGCATCGGCGGTCGCCAGCCACAGGTCGGCGTCGCCCTCCAGGCGGGCCAACGCATCCTCGATCCGGCGGGCACGATCGCGGACGGGTTCGTCGCTCATCACGGCTCCTCGGGCGTGGCACGCTCGACGAGGGGCACGTTCGTCGTCGGCGACGTGCTCCGCAAGCGCGAGCACCACTTGCGATAGTGCTACCCCCTAGGGGTACACTGTGGCCGCCGCCGGACCGGTCGCTCGTTCCCGCCGTCCGGACCTGGCGCCCCGCGATGATCCGGCCCCGACGTCAGGCACCGCCGTGAGCACCACGACCGACCCCGCTGGCTCCGAAGAGCTCGAGTTCACCGCGGAGGGCATGACGTGTGGCGCCTGCGCGGCGCGGATCCAGAAGACGCTCAGCCGCGAGGACGGGATCGAGCTTGCGGAGGTCAACTACGCCACCGGCCGTGCGCGGGTGGCCTACGACCCCGGCGTGATCGACGTCGAACGGATGCAGCAGCGCATCGACAAGCTCGGCTACCAACTCATCCCGGTCGATGACACCCCGGGGACGGGCAAGGAACTGGTCGAGCGCGACACGGAGGCGCGGGCGCAGCGCGCCTGGCGCAACCGGGTGATCGTCTCCGTCCCGCCGACCCTGGTCGTGATCTGGCTGGCGATGTTCTCCGGCGAGTTCGGCGAGACCACGGCCATGCGCTGGACCCAGTTCGTGCTCACGGTCCCGGTGCAGTTCTGGGTCGGCTGGCCGTTCCTGCATGAGATGGCACGTCGTGCCGTGCGGTTCAGCGCCAACATGGACACCCTGATCGGTCTGGGGACCCTCGCCGCGTTCGGCTACTCCACCGTCGCGCTGTTCTACGGCGGGTTCCTGTACTTCGAGGTGGCGGCCGCCATCGTCGCGCTGCTCGCGCTCGGTCGGTACTTCGAGGCCCGGGCCAAGAGCCGCGCCGGCAACGCGATCCGCTCGCTGCTCGAGCTCGGCGCCAAGGAAGCGCGGGTGCTGCGAGACGACGGCGAGGTGCTGGTCCCCATCAACGAGGTGGCCGTCGGAGACCTGCTGCGCGTGCGTCCCGGTGAGAAGATCCCGACCGACGGTGAGGTGGTCGACGGCGCCAGCGCGATCGACGAGTCGATGCTGACGGGCGAGTCCATGCCCGTCGAGAAGACCGTCGACGACCAGGTCGCCGGCGCCACCGTCAACGCCAGCGGTGTGCTGACGGTGCGGGCCACCGCCGTCGGCTCCGACACCGCGCTGGCACAGATCGTCAAGCTGGTGCAGGACGCCCAGGGCGGCAAGGCGCCCGTCCAGCGGTTGGCCGACCGCATCTCCGGGGTGTTCGTCCCCGTCGTCATCGTCGTCGCGATCGCGACGTTCCTGGTGTGGTGGCTGGCGCTCGGCGAGCCGTTGATGGGCCTGACCACCGCCGTAGCGGTGCTGATCATCGCCTGCCCGTGCGCGTTGGGGCTGGCGACCCCGATCGCGATCATGGTGGGCACCGGACGTGGCGCCGAGCTCGGCGTGCTGATCAAGCGCATCGAGACGCTCGAGGCCACCCGCCACGTCACCACGGTGGTGTTCGACAAGACCGGCACGCTCACCCGCGGCGAGATGTCGCTGACCGACGTGCTCGTCGCCGACGGGGAGGACGAGGACGGGTTGCTCGCCCGCGTCGGTGCGGTCGAAGCGGACAGCCAACACCCGATCGGCCAGGCCATCGCCGCCGCGGCTCGCGATCGCGTCGGGTCGTTGCCGGCTGCCAGCGGGTTCGATGCACCGGCCGGCCGCGGCGTCCGCGCGGACGTGGACGGGGTATCGGTGCTGGTGGGTCGGCCAGGCTGGCTCGCGGACGAAGGGCTGGTCCTGCCCGACGACCTGGCCCGGGAGGTCGACCGGCTCGAGCACGACGGCCGCACGGTCGTGGCCGCCGGCTGGGACGGCCAGGTCCGCGGCGTCCTGGCCGTCGCCGACACCCTCAAGGCCGACGCCGCCGAGGTGGTCGCCGAGCTCCAGCGGCTCGGGATGAAGGTCGCGATGCTGACCGGCGACAACGCCCGCACCGCTGGCGCCATCGCTCAGCAGGTGGGCATCGACCGTGTCCTGTCGGAGGTCATGCCCGACGACAAGCAGGGCGAGATCTCGCGGCTGCAGGACGAGGGCGAGGTCGTGGCGATGGTCGGTGACGGCGTCAACGACGCGCCGGCGCTGGTCCAGGCCGACCTCGGCATCGCGATCGG
>SKJX01000063.1 GCA_007121785.1 Nitriliruptoraceae bacterium | reverse complement strand
TTGGTCGCCAGGTGCGACGGGTCCTTGTCGAGCTGCCACGGGATGTTGCCCGCGGTGAACATCGGGTGGGGCTGGTGCAACCGCACGTAGTCATAGGTGTCGACCCACATCCCACCGGGTCGGGTCCGGCGGTCCACCAGCACGACCGAACCATCCGGCCCCAGGTACTCCGAGGCGACCACCAAGGCGTTCAGCCCAGCGATCCCCGCTCCCACGATGCACAGGTCATGGCGTTCAACGTTGTTCGACGGGGAACCCATCTTCTCCTCGCTCGTCAGTTCCACATGCCCTCGCGCTTCTCCTCGCCTGACAGCTGTGCGGTCAGGAAGAACTCGGTGATGGCTTCAGCCAGCGCCTCCGGATGGGTGAGGGCAGCGGCATGCCCGGCGCCGGGGATCTCCTGCAGGTTCGCCTTTGGGGCGTGATCAACCACGAACCGTGCGCTGTCGGCGAAGAACGGCCGAGTGTCCGATCCCTTCACCGCCAGGACCGGCACGGAGACCGTGCCGAGCATGGCCGCGTCGTCGACCTTGCGCCCGTCGTCCTTCATCGCCTGGTGGAGGAGGTCGAGCAGGTTCGGCACGTAGCGCCCCGCGGCCTCGAAGCGGCCAGCGCGGTCGGCTGCGACGATCTCGTCGTCGTTCGCGAACCAACCCGCGAACGCACGAGCCGCAGCCACCAGGTCGCCCTCCTCGGCCAACTCGGCCATGCCAGCGATCGCTTCCCCCATGACGGCCCCCTCCTGCTCGCGCACCAGGCTGATGATCGCCGGCTCGAAGGGGACGATCGCTTCCATCCCGTCGCACTGGGCCGCTGCGAGCAGCGCGAGGTTGCCACCCAAGGACGCTCCCACCAGCCCAACTGGTTCGCCCAGGCTGGCGACATACTCCACGACGTCCTGGACCATCCGGGGGATGCTCAGGTCGGGATGGTCACCGCTGAGGTCACGACCTCGGTTGTCGAGAAGGTGGCAGGTGAACCGTTCGGTGAGATGCGGCACGACCTCCTGGCAGCAGAGGCCGCCATCGTCCTCGATCCCGTGCAGGAGCACGAGTGGTGGGCCCTGGCCGTGCACGGTCGCGCCGAGGGTGACGCCGTCGGACGTGGTGGTGTGGTGGGTGCGTTGGTTGATGATCGGGTCTCCCTGGCCTCGCCCGGTCGTGCCATCGCACGATGCCGCAGGAGCTTGCGGAGAACATCACCCGACCGGGTATGTTCCCGCGGCAGGTGGTGCTACAGGTTGCGGCGGGCCACCTGCGCGGCGAGATCGGCCCGTCCGTCGACATCGACCTTCGCGTAGACGTGGGTCAGGTGCTTCTTGACGGTGTTGACGCTCATGAACAGGCGTTCACCGATCTCGGCGTTCGTGTGGCCGTGGGCGACCAACCGCACGACATCGAGCTCGGTCGGGGTCAGTGACGACCAGCCGAACTGGGCACGTTGACGTTCGCCGCGCCCACGCATGGCGTACGCGGCTGCCTCCTGCAGTGACAACTCGGCGCCCGCGTCCCAGCAGGCGACCGCCTCGGTGTCGTCAAGGGCGGCCTGGGCGGCGTCGCGGGCGCGCTCGAAGCGGCCGGCCACAAGCGGGGGACGGGCGAGGCCCGCTTCGGTTTTGAACCGTTCGGATGCGGCGAGCAGGCGCAGCGACCGGTCGGGCTCCTCCGTCGCCGTCGCCAGCTCAGCGATCGCCTCCAGTCCCCAGGCGACCCCGACCCGGTCACCGTACTCGTGCAGGACCTGGAGGCCATCGTGGGCCAGCTCCCACGCCTCCCGCAGGTCGTCGTCCTGCCTGGCCAGCTCCGCGAGACCGAACAGCGACCGGCCCAGTGGCAGCGGGAGGCGTGGGTGGGTCGAGAGTGCACGGCTGGCCCGCAGATGTTCCCGCGCGTCGTCGTGACGTCCTTCCGTGAGCACGACCGATCCCAGCTGCCACTCACCCAATGCCTCGCACCAGCGGTTGCCACCAGCATGGCCGAACTCCAGGACCCGCTCGGCCGACCTTCGGGCAGCTACCAGGTCGCCCTTTGCGTGTGCCAGCAGCGCGAGCCGCCGCTGGAGGTAGATGTCGTAGGGGCTCCGCTCCAGCCCATGTCTCCGCACGACCGCTCGCGCTGATGACAGGCGCTCCGCTGCCACACCCAGATCGCCCTGCAGGAGCGCGACCGTTCCCAGCCCGGTCAGCCCAGCCACCTCCCACCCGGGCCGCCCCAGCTGCCGGCTGAGCTCCACGGCACGTCGAGCATGGTGGCGTGTCCGGTCGAGCCGTCCTGAGAACACCAGCCCCAGGCCCGCGTGGACACCCGGCAGCTGGAACGTGAGCTCGTTGGCCTCGCACACCTCCAGAACCTGTTGCAACAGGCGGCAGCCACCATCGAGGGTCCGGCCGATCAACATCCCCATCGCCGCGTTCACCAGCGTGAAGGCCCGGGTCGCAGCATCCTCGCACTGCCCGGCGAGCCGGATCGCCTCCTCGACGTCAGCGTCCCGCTGTTGTCCGGATGACAACCCCGACGCCATCCCGGTGTAGGCCCGCAGACCTATCGAAGTGGCGAGTGCACCACCGGCCTCGGCCGCACGGGCGGCGGCGACGGCCTGGTCCACGTACTGGTACGCGCGGGCGATCTCGCCGCTGTCGCTGGCCAATGCGGCGGCGGTGGCCAGCATCCGCGCGCGTTCGCCATCGGGTGTGTCCAGAGCGCCGGCCACATCGTGCAGGCGTCGGTGCACCTCGGCGGACAGGCCGCGCCCATACCAGAAGATCACGATCGGCTCGGTGAGGCCCACCAACGCTCGCACGTTGCCCGATGCGGCCGCCCAGTCCGTCGCCGTGCGCAGGTCGTCCAGGTCGGCCGCAAGCCGCGCCATCCACTCCTCGGACCTTCCGCCGTTGAGACCGACCCGAGCCCGCCCGGCGAGCTCGACATGGAACACCAGATGGCAGTCGCGCAACCGGTCGAGGTCGTCGCGCTCGGAAAGTCGCTGCCGCGCATACACCCGGACCGTCTCCAACAGCCGGTACCGGACCCTGCCGTTGCGCTCGAGGACCTCCACCATCGAGTGCTCAACCAGCGCAGCCACGAGGTCGAGCACGTCGTCGTGGTCGATGCCGCGACCCGCCACGACCGCCTCGGCGGCGTCGAGCTCGAACGAGCCGGCGAACACCGACAGCCGGGCCAACGCCAACCGCTGTGCGTCGTCGAGCAGGTCGTAGCTCCAGTCCAGCGATGCTTCCAGCGTCTGCTGCCGGTCCGGCGCTCCACGCGCCCTGCCGGCCAACAACCGGAACCGGTCCGACAGCCCGGCGGCGATCTGGCCGGGCGCCAGCACCCGCACCCGCGCTGCCGCTAGCTCGATCGCCAACGGGATCCCGTCCAGGCGCCGACAGATCTCGGCCACCTCGGCGGCGTTGTCCTCAGCTATCCGGAACTCCGGATGGACCTGCCGCGCCCGGACCTCGAACAGCCGCGCCGCATCCATCGCAGCAACCGTGCTGGCTTCGGTGGCATCGGGACCGGGCGCCGGCAGCGGACCAACCCCGAACGTCGACTCACCCTCAACCGCCAGCGGCACACGGCTCGTGGCCAACACGTGCAACCGCGGACACGTCGACGACAGCTCGCCCACCAACGCCGCGCAGGCCCCCACCAGGTGCTCGCAGTTGTCGAGCGCCACCAGCAGATGCCTGGGGCGCAGCTCCTCGGCGATCGTGTCGGCCAGGTCCCGACCGGATCGCTCGCGGACGCCCACCGCCGTCGCAACCGCCGCAGCAACCGTCCCCGGATCGGTCACACCCTGCAGCTCCACCCAACACGCCCCATCGCCGAACCGCGACGCCACATCCCCCACCACCTCCACCGCCAGCCGTGTCTTGCCGCAGCCCCCAGAACCAGTCAACGTCACCACCCGGGCGCCCGCGACCAGCTCGGCCACCTTCGCACGTTCACGCCCGCGGCCAACGAACGCCGCGACCCCAACAGGCAGCCTGCCGTGCATCTCCATAGCCTCCCCCGGGGCCGTCGATCGTACGGGCGCACCAGCTCAAGTGACCCCGCGGACCCCTGCGTGGCCCGGCCGGGATGGGCTGCAGAAGACCGGTGACGGCTCAGCGCCCCACCACTCTGCGGCGGTACGCCCCGCCTGCAGGCGCGCTGCCATCCATCAGGGGACTGCCGAGCGGGTCGGGCATGCGGTCCTCGGCCCGAATGGTCACAACGACCGTGCGACAGCCGCCGTTGCAGCCCGGTCGCCATACGACCGACACGGCAAGCCTCGAGCCGTCCGCGGACCCCGGAACCGATGGCTGCTGACCGCGCTCCTCGCGGCGGAGATCCGCGGTCGTCGCCGAACCCGACGGGACGGGTTCGTCAACGAGCACTGACGCATGGTCGGCGGTGCGCGGTGCATGAGCACGCGCCTTGATGCGGAGAAGCGCGATGGACAGGTCCGTGTCGCGGTCGAGCATGGATCGTCGGATCCGCTCGACCAGTTGCGGGGCCTGAGCGCCGCGGACCGTCAGCTCGATGTTCGGCAGCGCAGCGGGCTGACCGACGAGCAAGCCCGGCAGCTCGCAGACGACCTCGTCGCCCTGCACCGCAGCTGTCAGACCGATGGCCACGACCCCGGTACACCCCACCCCGAACGGCTTGCGGCATTCGGCGATCACCGTCGGGCTGGATGCCGGGGTGTCGCTGCGCGACACGCAGGACGTCGCTCACCACGCTTCGGTTGGGGGCCGCGCGGACGTCCGCAAGTGTGTGCATATCGGTGCACATGTGATCGTGAGTGCCCACGCTTCCGGCAGGTGAGGGTGCGGCGCGGCCGGGCTCAGCAGATCCGGGGCAGCGGGTCGCCGACCAGCATGTCCACCACACGGCTGCCACCCATCGTGGTGCGCATCACCACCGTGCCCGGTGGGTCGATGCGGACCTCGCCGATGACGGCAGCGTCGGCCCCCAGCGGATGCGCACGCAGGGCGTCCACGGCGTCGGGGGTCTGATCAGCTGGGACGACCGCGACCAGCTTGCCCTCGTTGGCGACGTAGATCGGATCGATGCCCAGCAGGTCGCAGGCGCCGGCGACCGTCGGACGCACCGGCAGCGCCTCCTCGGCCAGGATCACCCCGAGCCCGGCGGCACCGGCCAGCTCGTTGAGGGTGGTACCGAGCCCACCGCGGGTCGGATCGCGCAGCCAGCGTGTTCCCGGTGCCGCGGCGAACAGCGCCTCAGCCAGCCCGTGCATCGGGGCGGTGTCGGAACGGATGTCGGCGTCGATCGCCAGCTCGCCCCGGGCGAGCATCACCGCCATGCCGTGATCGGCGAGCGTGCCCGTCAGCACCACCGCGTCCCCGGGCTGCACCGCACGGGCGTCCAGGTCGCGGCCGAGCGGTACGTAGCCGACCCCGGTCGTGGTGATGTAGACCCCGTCCGCGGCGCCGGCCCCGACCACCTTGGTGTCGCCGGTGACGATCCGGACCCCGGCGGCGGTCGCGGCCGCCGCCATGTCGGCGACGATGGCGTGCAGCTCGGCGACCTCGAAGCCTTCCTCGATCACGAACGCCACCGACAGCCACGCGGGGCGGCCACCGCCGGCGACCACGTCGTTGACGGTGCCGTTGATGGCCAGGTCACCGATCGAGCCGCCGGGGAACCGCCGCGGCTGCACCACGAACGAGTCGGTGCTCACCGACAGCCGTTGGCCGTCGGTCGGTGGCTCCAGCACGGCCGCGTCGCCCAGGGACGCCAGGGCCGGGTCGTCGAACGCGTCCAGGAAGACCGCGTCAACCAGCGCCCGGGACGCCTTGCCGCCGGCGCCGTGCGCCAGCGTGACCCGGTCGTCGCGCAACCGTGGTCGCCGTCGGCGGACGGCGGCGATGCGCTCGTCGACGGTGCCGCGATCGGGGCGGTTCGGTGTCGTCATCTCCGGGCCCGATCGGCGCTGACCAGGGGGAGTGGGTCCGGCTCGTCGGCGATCTGGAGGCGTCCGAACTCGTAGTAGGCGGCGCAGGCGCCCTCGGAGGACACCATGCAGGTCCCGATCGGGGTCTCCGGGGTGCAGGCGGTGCCGAACACCCCGCATTCCCAGGGCTTGAGCACGCCGCGCAGCACCGGGCCGCACTCGCAGGCCGGTGGGTCCTCGACCCGTTCACCGGGCAGGCTGAACCGCCGTTCGCTGTCCAGGTCGGCGTACCGTTCGGAGATCGCCAGGCCGCTCTCCGGGATCCACCCGAGCCCGCGCCACTCGAAGGTGTCACGGACCGTGAACACGTCGTCGAGCACCGCCATCGCACGCGGGTTGCCCGCATCGCGGACCACACGCGTGTACTGGTTCTCGACCTCGCAGCGGCCCTCGGCGTACTGCCGCAGCAGCATCTCGATCGCCTGGATCACGTCCAGCGGTTCGAACCCGGCGGTCACCAACGGGATCGAGAACTCCTCCGGGACGAACCCGTACGGCCGGTTGCCGATGACGGTCGAGACGTGCCCCGGGCCGATGAACCCGTCCAGGTCCAGCTCCGGTGCCTCGAGGATCGCCCGCAGCGGCGGCACGATCCGCACGTGGTTGCTGAACACGCTGAAGTTGTCGACACCGAGTGCCCGGGCGCGCTGCACCGTCACCGCGGTCGACGGCGAGGTCGTCTCGAACCCGACGGCGAAGAACACCACCTGCCGGTCCGGTTCGCGCTGAGCGATCGCCAACGCGTCGAGTGGCGAGTACACCATCCGCACGTCGGCGCCGTCGGCCTTGGCGTGCAGCAACGTCGAGGTGGAACCCGGCACGCGCATCATGTCGCCGAACGAGGTCAGGGTCACCCCGGGCTGCGCCGCGAGGTGCAGCGCATCGTCGACCCGTCCCATCGGGATCACGCACACCGGGCAGCCGGGGCCGTGGACCAGTTCGACGTTGCCGGGCAGCAGCTGCTCGATGCCGTGGCGGTAGATCGTGTGGGTGTGGCCGCCGCAGACCTCCATGAACTTCAGGTGGCGGTCCTGGGCCCGGGCCAGCTCACCGATGCGTTCGATCGCGGCGCGGCCGGCCACGGGGTCGCGGAACTCGTCGACGAACCTCACGGGGTGCCCTCCGGATCGTCGGAAGCGGGCAGGTCGCTGATGGCGGTCCCCGCATGGACGAGCACCCGGTCGCCGACGCACACGTCCGCCAGCAGCGTCGTGTCCACCGCCTGGAGCCCCGCGGCGCTGCGCGCCCGCACGGTGTGGGCGTCCACCACCTCGACGACCTCCGCGACGTCGGCCTGGTCGGCACAGGTGATGCACACCGCGTCCGGTCCCGAGGTGGGGGCGGAGAGGCCGAGCTCGGGGGGCGACGGGTCGTTGGCCAAGCGCTGGTGATCGCTCACGGGGGACCTGCCCCGTCGCGACCTGAGGACGGACCCCCGAACTGCACGAGCGGGTCCATCTCGCCGGCGGCGGCGAACTCCTCGCGTTCGCCCTCGTAGACCTCGCCGAGGGCCCGCAGCGACCGCAGGGTCTCGCGGGCCTCGTGCTCGTCGATCCGCGACATCGCGAACCCGACGTGGATCAGCACCCACTCGCCGCGCTCGATCGGTGGTTGCGAGCCGTCGGCGAACAGCGCGATGGAGATCTCGCGGCGGGCGCCTTCGACCTCCGCGGTCGCACGGTGTGGGTCATCGGCGTGCAGGTCGACGACCAGGCCGGGGATCCCGAGGCACATCGGTGCTCCGATGAGGTGCGGGGTGGACCGCGGGGTGCGGCTGTTGCTGGTGAGACTAGAGGTCCCGTCGGCATCCAGCCGGGGTCGAACGGCTCTGCTTGACACCGTCCGGTGGACCTACGGTGGCCCTCCGGGCCGTCACCGCTGCGGCGATGGCGGGCGCAAGGGCCGGATGCCGCCGGCCCCCGACGACACCTGGAGGATCCGGTGGGCACGTCGACGCGGCAGCACGTGCGGGTGGCCGGGACGGTCCAGGGCGTCGGCTTCCGACCGTACGTCCATTCGCTCGCGGTCGGGCTCGGGCTGGCCGGGCAGGTGGGCAACGATGCTCGGGGGGTGTTCGTCGAGGTGGAGGGGCCGCCCGGAGCGATCGCCACGTTCGTCCAGCGGCTTCCGGACGAGGCCCCACCGCTCGCTTCCATCGAGTCGATCGAGGTCACCGACGCCTCGCCGTTGGGCGACACCACCTTCACGATCGCGCCGAGCCCACCGGGAGGCGAGCGCCGCACGCTCGTGCCCCCCGACGCGGCCACCTGCGACGACTGCCTGGCGGAGATCCTCGATCCGGAGGATCGTCGGTTCGGCTACGCCTTCACCAACTGCACCAACTGCGGGCCGCGGTACTCGATCGTCACCGACGTGCCCTACGACCGGCCCAACACCACCATGGCCGCCTTCGAGCTGTGCGCCGCCTGCCGCGCGGAGTACCTGGACCCGGCCGACCGCCGCTTCCACGCCCAGCCGACGTGCTGCCCCGCGTGCGGCCCGACCCTGCGGTTCGACCGCGTGGACGGCGAACCGATCGACGGGGATCCGATCGCGGCTGCCGCCAGCTGGCTGCGGGATGGGCGGGTGGTCGCGGTCAAGGGGCTCGGCGGCTACCACCTCGCCGTCGTCGCCACCGACGAAGCCGCCGCCGCGACGCTGCGCGCCCGCAAGCACCGCGAGGACAAGCCGTTCGCCGTGATGGTCGCGGACGTCGCGACCGCCCGACAGCTGTGCCACCTCGACGTCGAGGTGGAGCGGCTGCTCGTCGATCCGTCCCGGCCGATCGTGCTGGCGCCACGGCGTGCAGACGCCGCGGAGCGGACGAGCCCTGCCCCCGGACCGGGTGGGGGCGCTGCGATCGCGTCGGCGGGGGATGCCGCGGTGGGTGGCAGCGCGAACGCCGGGGTGGCGACGGCGGTCGCGCCGGACCGCGACGAGCTCGGCCTGCTGCTGCCCTACACCCCGCTGCATCACCTGCTGCTGCGGGCGGTCGGCGGGCCGTTGGTGATGACCAGCGGCAACCGCTCCGACGAGCCGATCGTCCATCGCGACGCGGAGGTCGCCTCGGCGCTCGGCGACATCGCCGACGCGGTGCTGCACCACGACCGTCCGATCCACGTGCGGGTGGAGGACTCGGTGGTGCAGGTGGTCGACGGGGCGTCGGTGCCGGTGCGCCGCGCCCGTGGGGCGGCGCCCAGGCCCGTGACGTTGCCGGTGGCGGCGCGCCGCGACGTGCTGGCGGTCGGGGCCGAGCTCAAGAACACCGTCTGCCTGGTCCGTGGCTCGCAAGGGTGGGTGTCGCCGCACCTCGGTGACCTCCAGGACCTGGAGGCGCTGCGGGCGTTCGAGGAGGCCACCTCGCACCTGGCGCGGCTCTACGACGTGCACCCGGAGGTGGTCGCCCACGACCTGCACCCGCGCTACCTGTCGACCCAGCACGCGCTCGAACTGGACGACGTAGAGACGGTGGCCGTGCAGCACCACCACGCGCACATCGCGTCGTGCCTGGCCGACAACGCTCGCACGGGTCCGGTGATCGGGGTGGCCTACGACGGCACCGGGTACGGCACCGACGGCACCGTGTGGGGCGGTGAGCTGCTGATCGCCGACCTGGCCGGGTTCGACCGCGTCGGTCACCTGGCCACGGTGCCGCTGCCGGGCGGCGAGCGGGCGATCCGTGAACCGTGGCGGATGGCGGCCAGCTACCTGGATGCGGCGTACCCGGACGGCATCCCACCGGGGCTGGCGCTGGTCGACCGGCACCGTGACCGGTTCGACGAGGTGGTCTCGGTCGCACGCGACGGACGGTTCGCGCCGGCGACCTCCAGCATGGGCCGGCTGTTCGACGCGGTCGCCGCGCTGCTCGGTCTCCGCGACGTGACGACCTACGAGGGCCACGCCGCGATCGAGCTGGAGCAGTGCGCCCGTACGGCGACCGAGGCCGCCCGGCCGTTGACCGGCACGGCCGGGCTGCTGCCGCAGGGGCGCGACGGTCTGCTGGAGTTGCCCGGCGTCGCCGTCGTCGCCGCGGTCATCGAGGAGCTGATCGCGGGCACGCCGGTGCCGCAGATCGCCGCACGGTTCCACACCACCGTCGTCCAAGTGACCGCGCAGGCGTGCCAGCACATCGGTGAGCGGACCGGGCTGCGTACCGTCGCCCTCTCCGGCGGGGTGTTCCAGAACGTGCTGCTGTCGCGAGGGCTGGCCCGGGCGCTGGTCGAGCGTGGGTTCGAGGTGCTCCGCCACCGGCAGGTCCCCCCCAACGACGGCGGCATCAGCGTCGGCCAGGCCGCCGTCGCCGCGCAGCTCGATCACACGTGACGGGCCCCGCGAGGACCCGAGGGGCCAGGGTGCCGTTCGTGAGGGGGCCGCTGGTGCGGAGCTCCGACTGGGATGGGGTGCGGTGGCGGCCACCCGACGACCGTGACCGGACGGCCGCCACACGGATCGGCGCTACAGGTCCAGGGCGTCGACGCAGCTCGCCTCGATCTCCAGGGTGCCGCCGGCCGGATCGGCCTGGGTGTCCTCGTCGGCGGCGAGCTCCAGGCTGCCGGACACCGCGGCCTCGCCGGTCGCGATGTCGCCCCGCGCCTCGTCGCCCGCCTGGTAGGTCTCACCGTCGCCGATCGTCGCATCGGCACCGTCGGCGGGGAAGGCCAACTGGACGCGGACCGGTGAGTCGAGGTGCTCGGCCGACTCCCACTGGATCTCGATGTCGGAACCGTCGGAACCGTCGGCGAAGAGCCAGACGCCGGCCGCGTTGTCCCGGCAGTCGACGTCGTCCAGACCGAGGTCCTCGTCGTTCCACGAAGCGGTCGCGCTCGTGCGCTCGTCATCGGCCTCGTCCGGCTCAGCATCCGCGTCAGCGTCCGCGTCCCCGTCCGGCTCAGCATCCGCGTCAGCGTCGGCGTCCTCGACCGACGCATCCGACGGAGCGTCGGTCGTGTCCTGCGTCGTGTCGTCGCCGCACGCGGTCAGCAGCAACGCGCTGACGGCGATCGTGGTCGCGAACCGCGCGCTGGCGGTCATGGTGCTGAACATCGTGCTCCAAGGATCGGTGGTCACGGACGTCGCCGGAGCGCATCCGTGGCCCCGACCATGCGTCGGGCAGCTGGGCACCGGCGGCGCGGACCCTACTGGGCCAGCGCGTTCGTTCGTGCCTCGGGCCGGGCCGGTCGGTGCATCGTCACGCCGGTGCGCCGCCCGGATCGCCCACGACCGCGGCGCAGCGCTCGCGCAGCAGCGCGACCGCCCGCTCGGCGACCGTTTCGGCGGCCTCGGACAGCTCCGTGCCGAGCGTCAGGTCAGCGACCGGCAGGCTCAACACCTCGAGGGTGTCCGGTGGGTTGCCGAGCAGGCTCGCCAGGCCCAGCAGCGACGCCGGATCGACGTGGTGGGACATCGCCCCCGATCCGGTCGGACGGGCGACCGTCCGCAGGAGCGGCGCTGTCACCTCCACGTCCGCGTCGACGAGGATCACCAGCCGTCGACCGAACCACCCGGCCGCCAGTTCCGGCGCGAGCTGGTGGACGGCCTGCGTCTCCACTCCTGGCAGGTCGAGCTCCCCGAGGCGGTCGGCGACGACGCGACCGACCGCGTCGTCGGTCCGCAGCGGGCTGCCGACCCCGATCACCAGGACCGGGGCGTGCGAGGTGTCGTGGTGGTCAGTGACGGTGCACCTCGGAGACCAGCTGGCCATGCGGGTCGAGCAGCTCCAACGCCATCGGCATCTGACCGAGCGCGTGGGTCGAGCACGACAGGCACGGATCGTAGGCGCGGATACCGGCTTCGACGCGGTTGAGGACCCCGTCGGTCAGCTGCGGTCCGTCGACGTACTCCCGCGCGATCTCCAGGATCGTGCGGTTCATGGCCAGTTCGTTCTGGCCGGTCGCGATGATCAGGTTGACGCCGGTGACGAGGCCGTCGCCGTCCACCTCGTAGTCGTGGAACAGGGTGCCTCGCGGGGCTTCGGACGCACCCACGCCGCGGCGAGCGTTGATCCCGGCCTGGGCACGCACCTGCGGCTCGTACAGCACGGGGTCGTCGAGCAGCCGGCCGATGAGCTCGATCGAGGCGATGACCTCGAGCACCCGCGCTGCGTGGTAGTGGAACGCCGACGAGACGACGCGTCCCACCCGGTCACGGAAGGCGGTCAGCAGCTCGTCGGCGATCGGGGTCCCGAACCGGTCCGCCACGTTGATCCGGGCGAGCGGGCCGACGCGGTACATCCCCGGCCGTGGGTCATCGTCGGGGACCAGCGCCTTCCAGTACGGCGACTTCAGGTAGGAGTCCGGGTTGGCGGCCTCGCCCAGGTGGTCGCGGTAGTCGGCCGGGTCGAGCTGGTCGACCACCAGGCCGCCCTGCGCGTCGACGACCCGGAGCTTGCCGTCGATGTGCTCCCAGGTGCCGTCCGGCTGGCAGTGGGCGAGGTAGAGGGTGGGGAAGTCCCCGAACACCCCGATCTCCCGGCGGAAGCCGTCGACGATCCCGTCCAACAGCTGCCAGGTGTCGGTCCCCGCGGTCAGGGCCTCATCGAGCCCGGCACGGATGGCGTCGCGCTTGTCGGTGGTGAACGGTTCCGCGACGCCGCCCGGCACGATGCCCTTGCCGTGGATCCGTTCGCCGGCGACGGCAGCGATCACCTCCTGCCCGAACTGCCGCAACCGGATGCCGCGACGGACCAGCTCGGGTTCGGCCTGCATCAGCCCGAACACGTTGCGGGTGGCCGGGTCGGCGTCCATGCCCAGCAGCAGGTCCGGGGCGGAGAGGTGGAAGAAGCTCAGCACGTGCGACTGGATGATCTGGCCGAGGTTGGCCAGCTGTCGCTGTGCGCGAGCGGCCGGCGGCGCCACGATCGCGTGGATCGCGTCCACCGCCTTGGCGGAGGCGATCAGGTGGCTGACGGGACAGATCCCGCAGGTCCGGGCGGTCAGTCCCGGCATCTCCGCGACCGGGCGGCCGCGGCAGAAGTCCTCGAAGCCGCGGAACTCGGTGACGTGGAAGCGTGCGTCAGCGACCGACCCCGCATCATCGAGGTGGAGGGTGATCTTGGCGTGCCCTTCGATCCGCGAGACCGGATCGATCGTGTGGATGTCGTGCATGGCACCTCCACTGGTGCGTTCGCATGGGGTCGGGTCAGTTACCGAAGGTGCGGTCCTCGGGACCACGCCAGTGCCGGGGCAGCGGTTCGCCGGCCGCCATGGCGTCCAGCAGCGCGATCAGGGCGGTCCGGATGCGATCGGCGGAGGGCGGACACCCGGGGAGGTAGACGTCCACGGTGATCAGCTCATGGAGCGGTTGGGCCGTCGGCAGCAGCTCCGGTACGACCTCCGTCGGCAGGACGCCCGCGAGGTCCGGGTGCTCCACGTAGACCCGTTCGAGCATCGCGTCCGGTGCCCCCATGCCGTTGCGCAGCGCGGTGATGTTGCCGGTGACCGCGCAGTCGCCGAACGACACCACCACCCGCGTGTTCGCGCGGATCGCCTTGGCCAACTCGAGGTTGTCGGTGTTGGTCACCGCGCCTTCGACGAGCGTCAGGTCGACGTCGGCGGGGAACTCCTTGATGTCCGCAAGCGGCCCGAACACGATGTCCGCCCGGTCGGTGAGGTCGAACAGCCACTCGTCGAGGTCGAGGAAGGACATGTGGCAGCCGGAGCAGCCACCGAGCCAGGCGGTGGCCATCCGCAGCCGTGGACGGTCCGGAACGGCTGAGCTGCCGGTCGAGCGGCCCGCGTCGGTGGTGTCGGTCATGGGGCAGGCTCCTCACGGTCGATCCACTCACCCTCGTCGCGCAGGCGAGCGAGGAAGGCGATGACGTCCGGGTCGTGGCGCATCTCGCCGGTGCTGCGTCCCTTGAAGCTCAAGGCACCGGTCGGGCAGACCAGGACGCACTTACCGCACCAGGTGCACGAGGTGGCGTCACCCCACGGCTTGCCCAGTTCGGCGACCAACGTCGACTGGCTCCCGCGTTGGGCGATGTCCCAGACGTGGGCGCCCTCCACCTCGTCGCAGACCCGGACGCATCGCGTGCACAGCACGCAGCGTTCACGGTCGAGCACGTACTTCGGGTGCGTGGCGTCCACGTCGATGCGTGGGAACTCGAGCGCGTAGTGGATGTGGTCGACGTCGTTCTCGGCGGCGAGGTCCTGGAGCTCGCAGGCGCCGCTGGACACGCACGAGGCGCAGATGTGGTTGCCCTCGGCGAACAGCAGCTCGATCACCCGCCGCCGGTGGTCGCGCAAGCTCGAGGTGTCCGTCCGGATGTCCATCTCCGAGGAGACCGGGGTCGCGCAGGCCAGGGGCAGCCGGTTGTCGCCGTTCACCTCGACGACGCACAGCCGGCAGCCACCGTGGACCGAGAGACCGTCGAGGTAGCACAAGGTGGGGATGGGGGACCCCAGGCGCCTGGCCAGGTCGAGGATGGTCTCGCCGTCGAAGGCCAGTACCTCCTCGCCATCGAGGATCACGGGCACGTTCGGACGCGGACCGCCGGGTCGTGGTGGCGTCAGGCTCATGCGTCATCTCCCCAGGTGGGCAGCGAGTCGGCATCGACGACCCCGGCCGGCGCAGGTGCTGCCAGGGACTCCTCCCGCAGCAGGGCGAGGTACTCGTCTCGGAAGTGGTCGAGGGTCGAGAACACCGGGTTGGGGGCGCTCTGGCCGAGCCCGCACAGCGAGGTGGCGCGCACCGTCTTGCACAGGCTCTCGAGGTGCCACAGGTCGCGGGGTCGTCCGTCCCCACGGCAGATCCGGTCGAGGAAGTCGAACATCTTGACGGTGCCGACCCGGCATGGTGCGCACTTGCCGCAGCTCTCGTCGCGGCAGAACTCCATGTAGAACCGGGCGACCTCGGGCATGCTCACCGAGTCGTCCATCACGACCAGCCCGCCGGAGCCCATCATCGAGCCGAGCTGCTGGAGGTGTTCGTAGTCCACGGGGCTGTCGAGGAACTGCTCGGGGATGCACCCGCCGGATGGCCCGCCGGTCTGCGCGGCTTTGAAGGTGCGCCCGTCGGGGATGCCGCCGCCCATGTCGAACACGATCTCGCGGAGGCTGATGCCCATCGGCACCTCGATCAGCCCGGTGTTCTCCAACGATCCGGCGAGGGCGAAGACCTTGGTGCCTCGGCTCTCGGGTGTGCCGATCGCGGCGAAGGCAGCCGCGCCGTCACCGACGATGGCGGGGATGTTGGCCAGCGTCTCCACGTTGTTGATCATGGTCGGCTGGTTCCACAGGCCCCGTTCGGTCGGGTAGGGCGGTCGCAGCTCCGGGAGCCCGCGACGTCCCTCGATCGAGGCCATCAGCGCGGTCTCCTCACCGCAGACGAACGCGCCCGCGCCGACGCGGACCTCCACGTCGAACGCGAAGTCGGAGCCGAGCACGCTCCGGCCGAGCAGCTTCGCCCGCTTGGCTGACCGGATCGCCCGCTCGAGCCGTTCGATCGCCAGGGGGTACTCCGCCCGGACGTAGAGGTAGCCCTTGGACGCACCGGTGGCGTAGGCCGCCAGCGACAGCCCTTCCAGGACAAGGTGCGGGTCGGAGTCCATGATCGTGCGGTCCATGTAGGCGCCCGGGTCGCCTTCATCACCGTTGGCGATGACGTACTTCGGCTGGTCGGGAGCGGCGACCGCGTCGTGGAGCAGCCGCCACTTGCGCGCGGTGGGGTAGCCCGCGCCGCCGCGGCCACGCAGCCCGCTGGCGTCCACCTCGTCGATGACCTGCTCGGGCGTCATCGTACGCAGGGCGTTCGACAGGGCCCGGTAGCCGCCAGCTGCGACGTAGTCCTCGAGCCGGTCCGGGTCGATCAAGCCGGCGTTGCGCAGGACGACCTTCACCTGCTTGGCGTAGAACGGCAGCGAGGGTTCGATCGAGCTGACCTCGGCCCGTTCCCGGCCCTCGATCAGGTGCTGCTGGGCGATGGTGCTGGCCGCCTCGTCGTCCACGTGCTCGTACAGCGTCGGCTCGAGGCCGCGGGTCTCGACCCGAACCAGGGGACCGCGGCTGCACAGCCCCGGGCAACCGGAAGCCACGACCTGGACGTCGCTGGAGCGATCGCTCGCCTCCAGGTCCGACTCGAGGGCGGCACGCACCCCCGCCGCGCCTGCGGACAGGCACGCGGTGGAACTGCAGACCAGGGCGCGGTGGGCGTAGCGGCTCTGCGCCTCACGTTCGAGGCTCGTGACGTGGTCGAGGTCGATGGGATCGGCCATCAGACAGCCTCCTCGCTGTCGCGGTCGTCGGTCGTGGCGAGCCGGGCCGCGACCTCGTCGATCGCGGCGTCCGCGTGGAGGTGACCGCGGACCTCGCCGTCGACGACCACGACCGGGGCCATGCCACACGAACCCAGGCAACGCGCCGTCTTCAACGTGAACCGGCCGTCCTCGGTCGTGGAGCCGGGAGCGACGCGGTGTTCGCGGGCCAGGGCGTCGACGACGTCGTTCGCGCCCTTGACGAAGCAGGCCGTCCCCGTGCACACGGTGGCCGAGTGGTCGCCAGGCGGGTCGAAGGTGAACAGGTGGTAGAAGGTCGCGACCCCGTAGACCCGGCTCGGGGGGAGCCGCAACGCCCGCGCGACGTACAGCAGCAGGTCCTCGGAGAGGTAACCGAACACCTCTTGCGCGACGTGGAGGACCTCGATGAGCTGGTCCTGGCCGTAGCGGCCGCGGCGCATCGCCTTGTCGAGCAGTTCGAACCGGTCGTCACCTGAAGGGTGGTCCGACGTCGCGCCGGGCCCCTTGGTCTCCGTGTCAGCTGTCGGCACGAGCGTCGACCTCCTGGTGGCCCAGCCCCCTGGCGTCACCAGGCGGGCCGGTCGGGATCAGGTCCCACCGGAGGTGGGACCGGTGCGAGCCTGCTCGGCCGGCGCACGTGTGGCCAGGGCCGAAGGCCCGGGTCAGCTGCGGTCGTGCGTCACGTCTCGTCCGGACGCGACAACTCCGGCACCGGCGCGGTCAGCCGAACGTGCTGTGAGGTCGGCTGGGGGCGCTGCGGCGCTCAGCGATGGGACGCGGTGGCTACTCGATGACCTCGGTGTCGGGCTTGAACACCGCCCAGACGAACCAGAACGTGTCATCGATGGAGACCGCGTCCAGCCGCTCGCCCTCGAACTCGCCGTCAACGGCGCGTCCCGCGAGCGTCCAGCCGGAGCCGGTCTGCTCGTCGCGGAAGCGCAGGGCGGCCTCACCGTCACCCTCGACCGCGTCGACCGGTTCGAAGCTCAGCTCCTGCCCGTCGACCTCCGGGATGAACGCGGCCGTCTGGCCGACGTCCTCGCCAGCGTCGATCGCGCTGGCATCGAGCGCGCTGGCCTGGCCGGGTGCCCACCACAACGTCACCGGGTCGTCGACGTCGTCGAACTCCACCACACGGTCCTCGGCCAGCCGGTCGAGCAGCACCGCGGTGCCATCCCCATCGGGGAAGCCGACGACCCGGGTCATCGCGGGGAACCGGCCGTCGGTCTCACCCTCGAAGAGGAACGGGTCGTTGTCCTCCGCGTCGTAGCCGGTGTAGGGGTTGACGCCGTAGTC
This sequence comes from Nitriliruptoraceae bacterium, assembly GCA_007121785.1. Classification (GTDB taxonomy): domain Bacteria; phylum Actinomycetota; class Nitriliruptoria; order Nitriliruptorales; family Nitriliruptoraceae; genus SKTG01. The sequence goes on along the minus strand of SKJX01000063.1, from coordinate 29,634 downwards.
ACGGTTGGCGCCGGTCTCCCGCGAGAGCACGGCGGCGTCCGGGTCGGTCTCGCGTACCTCCCCGAAACCTTGCAGCGTGCTGGGGATGCGCTCGAGCATGTCACCGAGGAAGCGTTCGCCGACGATCGCCTCGCCGGTGAACTGCGTCCACAGGTTGCCGTACTGGCGGTCGTACATCACCAGGTTGGAGCGCCACAGCCGACCGCTGGTGCCGAAGTCCAGCACCTCGCCGTCGATCTCGGCGTCGAACGCGAGCCCGGAGTTGCACAGCGGGCAGTAGGTGACGACGATCGGCTCACCATCCAGCGACGTGTTGACGATCTCGTGCCAGGTCATGACCGCCAGCGGGTAGACCCGGGTCTCCTCATCGCCGCGCATGACCATGACCGGGCTCTCGTCTTCGAGCCACGCCGCGGCGTCATCGAAGCTCTCGTAGACCGGATCGTCGATGGGTGGGATCCCGTCGGGTGGTGGCCCGCCGCTGACGATCTCGTCGGTGTCGATCGTCGACGACGGCTCTTCGTCCATCTCCCAGAAGAACCCCTCGCGGTCGCCGGGGCCATCGTCCCGCTCGACCGAACCAGGATCGAGGTCGGTCCCGCCGGTGGTGTCGGACGCGTCGCCTGCGGCGTCATCGTCGCCTGCGGCGGGCTCACCGTCGGTGCTGGCGCCACAGGCGGCCAGCACCAGCGCGAGCCCGGCGACGGAGAGCGCAGCACGATGGATGCGATACACGGCGGATCCTCGGGGAGCTCGGGTCGGGTGCGGCACGTCACCGCCCTCACCCTGCGGTAACCCGTTGACCGGACCGCGTCATCCATCCCGCCCCGCGTCAGCGGTTCCGCAGCCACCAGATCAGACCGGCGATCGCCGCGACGACGGCGACGAGCGGCGCGACGCGCTTGAGCGTGGCTGCGCCGGCCATGTCGAGCATGTCGAGCGCATCGTCGTCACGACCGGGCTGCGGTTCGATGTGCCGCGGGCCGGACGGAGCGACTGGCGCCTCGGCCATGTCGTCAGTCGTGCGTTGTGGTGCGGTCGCTGCCGCGTCGCCGGCGGTGGCGCTCGCGGCCGCGGTGGTCTTGAGTCGATCGTCGGCTTCCAGCATCTCGCGCAGCCGCTCGGCGAAGGTGTCGATGATGCGGGTGCCGACCTCGGCCATGACGCCGCGGCCGAACTGCGCTGGCTTGCCGGTGACGTTCAGGTCGGTCACGACCGTCACGGTCGTGCCCTCGTCCTTCTCGACCAGCGATGCGCGCACGTCGGCCGACGCGGTCCCGGTGCCGCGGGTCTCCTTGCCTGAGGCCTCGATGTGGCCGGTCTTGTTGTCGTGGTCGACCTCGGCCAGCCGTGCGGTGCCCCGGTAGGTGACCTGGACCGGTCCGACCTTCACCTTGCAGCGGCCGGTGTAGGTGTCCCCGTCGACCTCTTCCAGCGTGGCGCCGGGCAGGCACGGAGCGACGCGTTCGAGATCCGTCAGCGTGGCGAAGGTCGTCTCGATGTCGCTCGGGACGAAGAACTCGTTGGTGAACTCCACGTGTCTGTCTCCCTGGTTCGGCTGCTGGGTCGTTGATCTGGGGTGCAACCGTACGCGCCGCACGGGCCGGCCGTGGCACGCGGCGGTCGTCCGGATCCGTATCGTGGTGGCGCCTGCAACCGCGAGTGCACACCCTACGCTGCGCTCCATGCCGTCCTTCGCGCTGATCCGCGACCTGATCGGTCCCCCCACGCCCACCGACCAGGTCGGTCCCACCGCGCCCATCACCCAGGCTGGTCCCGCCGCGGCGACCGATGCGGCCAGCCCCGCTGCGCCGGCCGATCCGGGGGAGACGCTCGAGACGCTGCGCGAACTCGTCGCGGTGGGCGAGGTGCTGGTGCTCACCGGCGCCGGGATCTCCACCGCGTCCGGGATCCCCGACTACCGGGACACCGAGGGGCGCCTCCGCCACGCCCGTCCGATGATGTTCGACCGGTTCCGAGACGACCCCGAGGACCGTCGCCGGTACTGGGCCCGCAGCCACCTGGGCTGGCAGCGCATCGCCGCGGCACGGCCCAACCGCGGCCACCTCGCCGTCACCAACCTGCAGCGGGCGGGCCTGCTGCGAGGTGTGGTCACCCAGAACGTCGATGGTCTTCACACCGCCGCTGGCACGCACGGTGTGATCGACCTGCACGGCCGGCTGGACACGGTCGTGTGCCTCGGCTGCGGCGATCGGCGGCCCCGCCTGGAGGTCGCCCTGCGCTTGGACGTGGTCAACCCGGGTTTCCGTGACCTCGTCGACCGCAGCGGGGACCGACCCGACGGCGACGTCGTGCTCACCGACGACCAGGTCGCGGACTTCGAGGTCGTCGCCTGCCGTCGCTGCGGCGGCGTGTTGAAGCCGGACGTGGTGTTCTTCGGGGAGCACGTCCCTCGCGAGCGGTTCCGACGGTCGCTGGCGCTGCTCGAGCGGTCGCGGAGTTTGCTGGTCCTCGGCTCGTCGCTGATGGTCGGCTCCGGCTACCGGTTCGTGACCGCAGCGCGACGACGAGGCGTCGCGGTGGCGATCGTCAGCCAGGGGGTGACGCGTGGGGACGGGTCCGCCCAGGTCCGGTCGTTCGGCGACGTGGCGGACGTGCTCGAGCACCTGACCGCCCAGCTCCGCGGTGCCCGGCCGCACCAACCGTCGAGCCGCGAGGTTGTGGGTCTCACGAACACCGGACGTTGACCCCCTGGTGTCGACCGCCGTAGCGTCGCACGAGCCGGGGCACGGCGGCCGGTGGGGTCGCGTCGCGGTGGGGATGACGGCCAGCGGTGGGAGGTTGGCATGGGAGCACGTCGGGTCATCGAGCGGGACGTCGCCACCGAGCGGGTACGCCTCCACGTCCGCGAGACCGAGGGCGGGCAACGACCGCTGGTGCTGGTGCACGGCAACTGCTCGTCGTCGGCGTTCTTCGACCGGTCACTCGCCAGCCTGCCTGATGAGGTGTACGGCATCGCGCTGGATCTGCGCGGGTTCGGTGACACCGAGCCTGCCCCGATCGATGCGACCCGCGGCCTGGGCGACCACGCCGACGACCTGCTCGCCCTGCTCGATGCCGAGGGGCTCGGGCGGCCGCCGATGCTCGCGCACTCGGCCGGTGGCGGCGTCGTGATGCAACTCGCCGTCGAGCACCCGGACCGTGTCGGGCCGTTGGTCCTCGAAGCACCGTTGTCGCCCTACGGCTTCGGTGGCACCAAGGACCTCGATGGGACGCCGTGCTTCGACGATCACGCGGGGTCGGGCGGGGGGATCGCCAACCCCGACTTCGTGGCCGGCCTCGCGGCCGGGGATCGCTCCGAGGACGACGCGGCGGCACCGCGCAACGTCCTGCGCGCCTTCTACGCCGCCGACGGCTACCACTTCGAGGACGAGGAGCACCTGCTCGATTCGATGTTGACGACCCGCACTGGCGACGCGCACTACCCGGGGAGCGCCGAGCCGAGCCCGAACTGGCCGGGCACCGCCCCGGGCGAGACCGGCATGAACAACGCGATGTCGCCGAGGTGGTACGACACGAGCGGGTTCGCGCAACTGGGCGCCGCAGGTTCGACGGTGCGGTGGGTCCGCGGGACGGACGATCGAATCGTGTCGGACACCTCGATGTTGGACATCGGGCACCTCGGCGCGATCGGGGCGGTGTCGGGGTGGCCCGGCCACGAGGTGTTCCCACCGCAGCCGATGGTCAGCCAGACGCGGGCGGTGCTCGAGCGGTTCGCAGCCAACGGCGGCCGCTACACCGAGACCGCCCTGGAGGGCATCGGCCACAGCCCGCACCTCGAGGCGCCGGACGCGGTGCTGGCGTTGGTCCTGGCCGCGGTCCGCGAGCAGCCGCTCGAGCGCTGATCGGCCCGCCGGTCGCCCGGTCGGCCGCTCGTCCAGGGCCACCTGACTGGACGTGTGCGCGCGGTGCGCTACCGTGTGCACCACGAGCCGGTGACCGCTGGCTCGGAACACGCGTCGCTCCCCGGCCAAGCTGCTGCGGTGTCGACAACGGAACGCCTGGCCGGTGCCTCGTCGCCGGCGGTAGCTCGTTCGCGTGTTCACCACACGCGAACGACGCATGCACGTGGCCTCCCGAGGCTGCGTCGGTGTCGCGCGTGCCCGCTGGCGGGACCCCGCCGCGACCTCGACGCCCGCCACGCACGGCGGGTCCATGGAGCACCACGTGACCATCTCCTTCGCCGACCTCGGCGTCCCGAACGACCTCGTCGACAAGCTCGACCACCTCGGGCTGACCTCGCCCTTCCCTGTCCAGGAGCTCACGCTCGCCGACGCGATCGCCGGCCGCGACATCTGCGGCAAGGCACCGACCGGCTCGGGCAAGACCCTGGCGTTCGCCATCCCGACCGTGCTCGGCACCGACCGAGCGGACGCACGGCGCCCCAAGGCCCTGATCCTCGTACCGACCCGCGAGCTCGCCTCGCAGGTGCTCAAGGTGCTGCAGCCGCTGGCCAAGACCCGCGGCCGGCGTGTCGCCACCGTCTACGGCGGCACCAACATCCGTCGCGACCAGGAGCGACTGCGCAGCGGCGTCGACATCCTGGTCGCGACCCCCGGTCGCCTCGCCGACCTCGTCCAGCGTGGCGACTGCCACCTCGACGCGGTGTCCCTGGTCGTGATCGACGAGGCGGACCGGATGGCCGACATGGGCTTCCTGCCCGAGGTCAAGAAGCTGCTGGACCGCACCCGCGACGATCGGCAGACCCTGCTGTTCTCCGCCACCCTCGACGGCGACGTGGACGTCCTGATCCGCCGCTACCAGTCGAACCCGGCCCGCCACGCCGTCGCCGACGACCCGGACGCGCACATCGACGTGCGACACGTGTTCTGGCCGGCGGAGCGCGATCAGCGCCGCAAGCTGACCGGCGACATCGTGCGACGGGTCGGCCCGGCGATCGTGTTCACCCGCACCAAGCACGGTGCCGACCGGCTCGCCCGCCAGCTGGCCACCGACGGCATCAGGACCGCGGCGATCCACGGCAACCGCAGCCAGAACCAGCGTGAACGCGCCCTGGCCGAGTTCCGGGGCGGCAAGGTGACGACGCTGGTCGCGACGGACGTCGCGGCCCGTGGCATCCACGTCGATGACGTCGGCGTGGTCGTCCACTACGACCTGCCGGGCTCCGACAAGGACTACGTCCACCGCTCCGGCCGGACCGGACGGGCGGGCGCGACCGGGCTCGTCGTCTCGCTGGTCGAGGAGGCGCAGCACCCGGACACCGCGCAGCTCCAGCGCACGCTCGACCTTCCGCCGGGCTTGCACGCCATCGACCTGGACGTGTTGGACGGTGAGGAGTTGCCCGACCCCGAGCTCTCGCTCGCTAGCCGCGGGGGCGGCAACCGGCCGAACCAGCAGCAGCGACGCCCGCGCGGTGGCGGGGGCGGCAACCGTGGTGGCGGGGGCGGCAACCGCGGTGGCGGCCAGCGCTCCGGCAACCGCAGCCAGTCCGGGAACGGGCACGGGGGCGCCAAGAGCGGCCGCAGCGGAGCGCAGGCGCCACGGGGTGGCGCTCGCAGCCGCCGCAGCTGACCTACCCACGCTTCATCGGGTGGTCCGGTCCGGCGGTCACCCTTCCCAGGCGCGGGGCCGCGAGCTACGGTTCCCGGCCCCGCATCTGGGATACCCGCCACCTCGAGCGGAAGGGGAGGCACGTGGTTGGCATGGAGTTCCTCTCCCGCTCGCTGCGGGAGTCGGGGCTGGAGGTCATCGAGCACCCCGAGTTGTCGACGGTGTCGTTCACCCATGTGGGTGAGCAGCGAAGCTGGGAGGTGTTCTGCCGGTCGCGTCATCCCGTCCCGCAGGTGATGGTGTACTCGCTCCACCCCTGGGTCGTCCCGGAGGATCGCCGGCTGGCCATGATGGAGCTGCTGATCCGCGCCAACTACGGCTTGGTCATCGGCAACTTCGAGATGGACCCCGACGACGGGGAGCTGCGGTTCAAGACCAGCATCGACGTCGGCAGCGACCGGCTGAGCAGTGAACTGCTGGCACGGCTGGTCCAGCACAACCTCGACGCCTTCGAGCAGTACCTGCCGGCCGTGGAGGCCGTGATCGCCGGCGGCGACGACCTGCTGCGTCTGCTCGATCAGGTCGAGTCGATCGGCCCGGACGAGGGGTGGGTCGTCTCCGACGACCTCGACGAGGTCGCATACGAGGACGACCCCGACGAGCAGGACGTCACCACCTGAGCGACCGTGCGGCCGGTCAGACGATCGACAGGTCGCACCGGGAGACGAACTCGTGCAGGGCGATACGTCCAGCCAGCGAGTTCCCGGCGACATCCAGCGGCGGTGACCACACGCACAGTCCCATGCGTCGGGGGACGACGCCGATGATCCCGCCGGCGACCCCGCTCTTGCACGGCAGACCGACCTGGAAGGCGAACTCACCGGCCGCGTCATAGGTGCCGCAGGTGAACATGATCGCGGCTGCCCGCTTGGCGAGCGCCGGCGAGAGGATCCGTTCACCCGTGCGGGGTTCGACGCCGCCGTTGCCGAGGAACCGGGTGGCCCGCGCGAGCTGGCGGGTCGTCATCGAGATCGCACAGGCGTGGGTGTAGTCGTCGAGCACCTCGTCGACCTCGTGGGTGAGGTTGCCGAACGAGGCCATCAGGTTGGCCATCGCGCGGTTGCGGTGCGCCGCGCCCTGCTCGGAGCGCAGCACGCCCTCGTTGAGCTCGAGTGGTTCGCCAGCGAGCAGTTCCAGCAGGTCGAGGGTGGCCTGCTTGGCGTCGTCGCAGTGGTCGAGCAGGACGTCGTCGACGATCAGCGCGCCGGCGTTGATCATCGGGTTGCGGGGCACCCCGCTCTCGCGTTCGAGTTGGACCAGTGAGTTGAACGGGTCACCGGAGGGTTCACGGCCGACGCGTGACCAGAGCTCGTTGGCGACCCCTTCGGCCTGGTCGACCTTCTGCATCGCCAGCACGAGCGAGAACACCTTGGAGATGCTCTGGATCGGGAAGGGCTCGTCTACCTCGCCGGTCACGTGCTCGGTGCCGTCGAGGTCCACGGCCGCCATCCCGAACCGGTCCGCATCGGCGGTGGCGAGCGCCGGGATGTAGTCGGCGACCTCCCCTTCGAAGGCGTGGGGGCGGGCTATCTCGGCGACCTCCTCGAGGACACGGTCGAGATCGGGCAGGGACGGTTCGGGTACCGGCACGGGTGGTCGCTCCTGATGGCAGGGCACCATCCTGCCGGTCGTGTGACCGCGGCGGAACCGCCGGACCTGGCCGACCGTCCGGCCGCGGACCTATCCTCCGCGGTGGCAGCGCCGATGCGGAGCGCGACGATGACGGATCTGCGGGCCACCGGGCTCCATCCCGGCCACGGCGACGTGGACATCGAGGTGGCACTCGCCGAGGAACGGGCGAGGACCCTCGGCAAGGCGGGCGCCTCGCTGGACGCGGCGGTGCAGGCCTACCGCGAAGCGGTCCGTGCTGGCCGGTCGGCCTCGGAGGTCGAGGAGCGGCTCACGTTGGTGGTGCACTGGCTGTACCGGCTGCGGCTTCAGCGCGAGTGCTCGGGGGCCCGGACCGACAACCTCGGCGCGATCCAGCGGGCCTACGACGTACCGGATGAGGCGGTGCGCCGGCTCTGACCACCCTCGTCGCGACGGAGCCGGGTCGCGACCCAGCCGGCGGCCAGCGCCACCGCGATCGCGAGGATCATCGCGAGCCGCGGGCCGACCAGGTCGGCGGCAGCGCCGTCGATCACCGCCGCGATGGGTCGGTTGCCGAGGAAGGCGACCGTCCACAGGGCCATGACGCGCCCGCGCAGCTCGTCGGGCGTGAGGCGTTGCGGCACGGCCGTCAGGCCGGCCAGACCGAGCACGAAGCCCACGCCGGTGACGGCGAAGCCGGCGATCGCCACCGCGGCGACCGGGGCCAGGGCGACCGTGGTCAGGCCGATGGCGAGCACGCCGGCAGCCCCGGCCGCGATCGACAGCGTGTCACGGGCCCGTTGCAGGCGGCCGAACCAGAGCGCCGCGATCGACGCGGCGATCCCGAAGCTGCTGACCACCGTGGCGACCAGGGTGTCGCCACCGTCGAACTCCACAGCCAGCGGTGGTGCCAGGGTGATCATCGGGTCGGCGGCGAAGCCCAGCGCGCCCACGCCGAGCAGCGCCATCCACAGCACGGGGGTTCGTCGGACGAAGGCCAGGCCCGCCCGCACCGACCGGTCGCCGCCGCGTGGGCCCGGCCGGGCCCGGATGACGAGCAACGCCACCATCAGCGCGAGGAAGCTGGCCGCGTTGACGACGAAGGCGGTCTCCGCACCGACGGTGGCCAGCAGCACTCCTGAGGTGGCCGGTCCGAGCGCCCGGCCGATGTCGAACGTCGACGACGTCAGCCCGATCGCACCTTCCAGGTCCTGGTCCTCGACGAGCGCCGGGACGAGCGCGTTGAGCGTCGGTGCCGCCACGGCCTGGCCGAGCCCGATCCCGAACGCGGCCGCGAGCACGGCCACGCGCCACCGAGCCCGTCGACGCCGAGCGTGGCCGCCGCCGCGATGGCGGTCGCGGCGGTCGCAGCGAACGCCTGGGAGGCGAGGAGCAGCCGACGGCGATCGACCCGGTCGGAGATGGCGCCCGCCATGGGCGAGAGCAGCACCAGTGGCAGGAACTGCGCTACCGGAGACCATGCCGACGAGCAGCCCCGAACCGGACAGCTCGAACACCACGATCGCGGCGGTGACGTTGAACAGCCAGTTGCCGCTGTTGGACGCGACGTTGCCCAGAACCAGGGGCCGAAGGTCCGGTCGGTGAGCTGCTGCCGACTCGAGCGGGGCGCGGCGGCAGGGCGGGGGGCGGTTGGGGAGGTCACGGTCCTCGAACGTAGCCACCGACCGGCGGGTATCCCTCACGCCCAATAACCTCGACCGGATCGCGGTCGTGACCTCGACGCGGGAGGTGGACGATGGCCTCGGCCGAGCCATGGGACACGATCGCGGCGCCCGCGCGAGCGGAGCTCGAAGTGACCCGGTCGCGGTTCATCGCCGATCTGCTCCCGGTGAGCGACCGGGAGGAGGTCGACGCCGCGATCGATGCGGCCCGCCGTTCGTTCCACGGCGCACGGCACCACTGCTCGGCGTCGGTGCTGGGCGTCGATGGGCGTCTGACCCGCTCGAACGACGACGGCGAGCCGGCCGGCACCGCCGGTGCGCCGATCCTGGCGGTCCTCACCGGTGAGCGACTCACCGACGTCGTCGCCGTCGTCACCCGCTACTTCGGCGGCACCCTGCTCGGTGCCGGGGGGCTCGTCCGCGCGTACGGCGGCGCGGTCAGCGCAGCCGTCGAGCGGGCCGAACGGGTCCGGCAGCGCTGGATCCGCGTGGTGACCGTCCGGGTCGGACACGCCGACGCTGGCCAACTCGAGCATCGGCTGCGAGGCTGGGCGAGCGACCGCACGGCCTCGGTCCGTCCCGGCCGGTACGGCAGCCACGGGGTCGAGCTCGACGTCGTCGTCGCGGTCGAGCAGGCTGACGAGGTGGCCGCGCTGCTCGCGCCACTCGGCGTCGACCACGAGGTGTCGGTCTCCGAACCAGCGGTCCGTTCGCTGCGGCCCTGATGGTGGGGCCGCGTCCCGACGGGCGGGTGCCTGCACCCGGTTCGGTCGCGGGCGGCGTACCTTCTCCCCGGTACTCGCCCGATCGTCGGGTCCTCGACACGGCCGTGGCCTGGCCGACTGGGAGGCGTCAGGGTGGATCACGGTGGCCCACCGAACGCGGCCCTGCTCGGTGACCGCTACGCGTTGCGGGCGAAGCTCGGCGTCGGCGGGGCCGGCGTGGTCTGGCGAGCCGACGACCTCGTGCTCGACCGCACGGTCGCGGTCAAGCTGCTGCATCCCGAGGTCGCGCAGGACCCGAGGACCCGGGCCAGGTTCCTCAGCGAAGCGTCCAGCGCCGCGCAGTTGACCCACCCCAACGTGGTCGTGGTCTACGACATCGGCCGCGAGGGCGGACGTGACTACCTGGTCATGGAGCACGTCGACGGGGTGCCGCTGGACCGGCTCCTCACCGGTGAGCCCTTCGGGAGCGACGCCGTGGCCTCGCTCGGTCGCCAGTTGGCGGCTGCGCTGGGCGCAGCCCATGCCAACCGGCTGGTCCACCGCGACGTCAAGCCGGCCAACGTGCTCGTGACCGTCGACGGCGTCGCGAAGATCGCCGACTTCGGCATCGCGCAGGCGCTCGGGGACGCCGCGGCCCGGTTGACCACGCCCGGCCACGTGATGGGCACCGCGCGCTACCTCGCTCCCGAACAGCTCCGAGACGCCCCGGTCGATGCCCGCTCCGATGTCTACGCGTTGGGGCTCGTACTCCACGAGGCCCTGACGGGGACGCCGCCGTTCGGGACCGGGACGGCCGTGGAGATCGCCATGCGCCGCCTCGCGGATGAGCCGCGTCGGGTCGACCACCTCGCCCGGGAGGTCCCCGCGGACCTCGCGGAGGCGATCGCCACCGCCACCCGGATCGACCCGGACGAGCGGTTCGCCGACGGCGAGCGGTTCGCCGCCGCGCTGGCGCCGCTGGTCCCCGCCAACGACGGGGAGGCGCTGGCTCGACTCGTCGTGGACGTACGATCGGCGGCCGAGGATGCCACGCAGGCGCGTGAGGACCTCCCGACCACCGAGCAGCCCACCACCGCCATGGCGGCGGCCCTCGTCGGCCGGGCCGGAGACGATGCGTGGACCGATCCGGGGGAGGATCGGATCTCCGGGGCCGCGAGCGACGATGCCGGATCGACACGTGACCTGCCGACGGGCGTGACCGGGGGCGCTTCCGCCGGCGGACCGCCAGCGCACGCGCCGGACCCGAGACACCGCCGACGGTGGCCCTTCGTCCTCGGCGGCGTCCTCGCGTTCGTCGGGGTCGCGGTCGGGGTCGCGATCGTGCTCGGCCCCTTCGAGGACGCCGCCTCGGAAGCGCCGGAGTCCGCCGGTGTGGCGCCACCGACGGAGGAGGTCGACGAGGAGCCCGACGAGCCGGATGAGCCGCAGCCCCTCGCCCGGGTCTCGGCCGGTGACCATGATCCGTTCGGTTCGGGGGAGGAGCATGGCGACCGTGTGGGGGAGGCCATCGACGGCGACAGTGACACGGCGTGGCGAACCTCCCAGTACCGCGGCGACCCTGCCTTCGGCGGGCTCAAGCCCGGGGTCGGGGTGTGGGTGGAGCTCGAGGACGTGGCGGAGATCACGGAGGTGACGGTGCGGACCCCCACGCCGGGAGCGAACTTCACGGTCTACGTCGGTGACGGACCGCCCGACGGCGGGGCCGATCCCGACGACTGGGGGGAGCCGATCGGCGAGGTGTCCGATGCCGCCGCGGAGGAGGTGATCGCGACCGACCAGGCCGTCGACGGTGACGTGGTGCTGGTCTGGTTGACCTCCCTGCCACCGGACGGCGGGCGGTTCCGGGCGTTCATCTCCGACGTCGAGGCGGCAGGACGCTGACCGGCTCGCGTCGAACCTTGGCATGAGCGCTGTGGCCGGTATCCCCGGTCGACCGTCGGTAGCGGCCGGCCCGACCCGGTCACCTGCCCTGATACTGGTCACGGCTCCCGAGAACCGATGTGAGGTCGTTGACGATGGCGTTCTCCCACCTGCTTGCCGCCGCCGGTGGCGCGTCCGCGGCGTTGTTGGCCGACCGGCTGCGCCGCAGCGAGATCGCCTCGACCGCTCGGCTGGCGGGATCCACCCTGGCAGGTCCGAGCGCCGCAGCGTGGATCACCGACTTCCTCAACGCGGCGTACTACGCGAAACCGGCCGAGCAGCGCGACCTCGACGACCTGCGGCTCGCGTTCGCGGTCATGACCACCTACTGGCACGAGCAGGGCACCCGGCGACTGGGAGCCCGCGACGTGCTCCGCTTCCACGAGGCGTTCGGCACGGCTCGGCTGCGGGGCACCGGCGGCCGGACCGGGACCCTGGACACCGACGCCCTGCTGGCCGGCGGCGACCGGCTGTTCGGCTCCTGGTTCTCGTCGGGCGCGGCCAGCACCGACCGCCGTGGCTGGGGGATCGTGTTCCGTTCCACGCAGGCCAAGGCGGCGCATGATCCCGAGCTCCGGCTGCGTCGGGCCCAGGTCGGCGCCCTCACCCCGCCGCGACGGCCCGAGGCCGAGCAGGTCTGGCACACCTACCCGCCGGTGGAGCTGCCCGACGTCGCGGGGACGCTCGGGGCGTTGCTCGCCGTCGACCAGTGGCCGGAGTACGCCAGCGAGTTGGGACGGTTCACGCCGCTGCGCCGGACCGGGCTCGACGATCAGACGTTCGAGATCGAGGTGGTCGGGTTCCCGAGCGCCCGGACCCCGGTGTTCACCCGCGCGTACGTGACCGTGCAGGACCTGGTGACCGAGGACGATCCCGCCGCTCGTGACGCGTGGGTCGAGCGTCTCCGTCGCGGTTTCGCGGCCCGACCGCACGAACCGTCCCCGATCCCCGACGACGCGGAGGTCCACGCCGCGTTCGACCTCGTGTGCCACGAGGGGCACTTCATGGGGGACGCGAAGAACCGCCTGGTCGTCTACTCCCACGAGGGCGCCGGGTACGTGCGTGCTGCCGGCACCTGGGACCCGATGCCGTGGCATCTCGCGGAGCTGTACGACCAGGTCGGCCGATGGTCCCAGCACGCGTTCTGGGGGATGGCCGGACCCGATCAGTCCATGCTGCACCAGTTGGCCGACCACGTCCGTCGCCACCAGGGCATCGCGTGAGCGGGCCACAGCGCGTCGACGCGGTCGTCATCGGCTCCGGGCCCAACGGCCTCGCGGCCGCGCTGCGGCTGGCACGCGCCGGCCGGGACGTGGCGGTGCTCGAGGCGCAGTCGCGGATCGGTGGTGCGGTCGTCAGCCAGGAGTTGACCCTGCCCGGGTTCGTCTCGGACACCTTCAGCGCGGTGCATCCGGCCGCGGCCGCATCACCGGTCCTGGCCCGCCTGCCGTTGGCTGCGCACGGGCTCGAGTGGGTCCACCCCGAGATCGCGATGGCGCACCCGATGCCCGATGGCCGGGCGGGCGCGCTCTACCAGGACCTGGAGGCCACCGCCGCGTCGCTCGACGAGCTGCACCCCGGTGACGGCCGCGCCTGGGCGCGGTGGGCCCGGCCGTACCTCGAGCACTTCCCGGCGCTGCGAGCCACGGTCCTGGGCGGGTTCCCGCCCGCGGCCGGTGGTCTGCGGCTCGCCGCCGGCCTCAAGCTGCAGGGCACCCTGGAGTTCGCGCGGCTGTTGCTGACCTCCGCCGAGCAGCTCGCCGACGACCTGTTCGAGGGGCCGCACGCCCGCGCCTGGTTGTTCGGATCCGTGCTGCACTCCGACGTGCCCGCGGAGGAGTCCGGGTCGGCCATCGCCGGCGCGTACCTGCAACTGCTCGGACATGCGGTGGGTTGGCCGAGCCCGCGGGGTGGCGCCGGCGCGCTCACCGCGGCCATGGCGGACCACCTCGAGCGGCTGGGTGGAACGGTGCTGACCGACACCCGGGTCGAGCGCATCGTCAGCGCCCGCGGACGCGTGGCCGGGGTCGTCGCCCAGGACGGCACCCGCCTGCGCGCGCCGATCGTGATCGCCGACACCTCCCCGCAGGCGATGGTCGACCTCGCCGGGGCCGCGTTGCCCGACGACTACGTCGCCCGGGTCCGCCGGTACCGCGCTGGCCCCGCGACCGTGAAGGTCGACTGGGCGTTGGACGGCCCGACGCCGTGGACCGCACCGGAGGCGCGCAGAGCCGGCACCGTCCACGTCGGCGGCGAGGCCGAGGCCGTGACCGCGCAGACCACCGCGGTCCGCCGGGATGAGGTCCCCGAGCGCCCGTTCCTGCTGTTCGGCCAGCAGAGCATCGCCGACCCGACCCGGGCACCCGCCGGCAAGCACACCGCGTGGGCGTACACGCGGGTACCGCCGCAGGTGGTCGGTGAGACGGCCGTACGCGCCCACGCCGACCGGATCGTCGCGCAGGTCGAACGGTTCGCGCCCGGGTTCCGCGACCGCATCCTGGCCACCCACGTCCAGGGTCCGAGCGAGCTCCAGGCCGGCAACGAGAACCTCGTCGCCGGTGACGTCGGTGGCGGGACCTACCGGCTCGATCAGGTCGTGTTCCGCCCGCTGCCCTCGCTCGTGCCGTACGCGACCCCCGTCCGGGGGCTGTGGATCGGCAGTGCGTCGACGTTCCCCGGCGGCGCGGTGCACGGCGTGCCAGGCTGGTCCGCGGCCGGCTACGCGTTGCTGGCAGCCCGCCTCGGCCGATGACCACCCGCCCCCGATCACAGGAAGATCCATGACCATCCCCGCGACCATGCCAGCCGCACGGATCCACGCCTTCGGAGGCCCCGAGCAGCTGGCCGTCGAGGACGTCGACGTCCCGCAGATCGGCGACGACGAGGTGCTGGTGGAGGTCCACGCGGCCAGCGTCAATGGGGCGGACCTCGAGCTGCGCCGGACCGGGTTCGACGGCTACTTCCAGCCACCGTTGACGCTCGGGGTGGACCTGTCGGGGGTGGTGGTCGCCATCGGGAGACAGGTCGAGCGGCTCGCCGTCGGCGATGCGGTGCACGGCCGTCGCTCGTCCGCGGACCGCGGGACCTACAGCGCCTACGCGGCCGTGCCGGAGGACGATCTGGTGCGCAAGCCCGACGCGCTCGACCACGTGGTGGCCGCGGCCGTGCCCGTCGTGGGGCTCGCTGCCTGGCAAGCGTTGGTCGACGTCGGTCACCTCGCGCGCGGTGAGCGCGTGCTGATCCACGGCGCGGGTGGCGGCGTCGGTCACCTCGCCGTCCAGTTCGCCCACCACCTCGGCGGCTACGTGGTCGCCTCGGACACCGGCGCCGCCCTCGACCGTGCTCGGGCGTTCGGCCCCAGCGAGAGCTACGACTTCCGGGAGGTCGACGTCCTTGCCGAGATCGCGCTGGTCGAGTTGGTGGTCGACCCCGTGGGCGGGCCGGTCACCAACGCGTCCCTGGGGGTGCTCGGGTCGGGTGGCCGGCTCGTGACGCTGGTCGGTGACCCCGACGTCGCCGCTGCCCGTTCCCGAGGGGCGAACGCGACCAGC
This sequence comes from Nitriliruptoraceae bacterium, assembly GCA_007121785.1. GTDB lineage: Bacteria > Actinomycetota > Nitriliruptoria > Nitriliruptorales > Nitriliruptoraceae > SKTG01. The sequence goes on along the minus strand of SKJX01000063.1, from coordinate 14,574 downwards.
CTGGACTCGTGGATGGACCGTGACGCCCTGACCCGCATCGACCGGCTCATCGAGGCCGGCGAGGTGGTCGTCGACGTCGCGGAGGTCCTGCCGCTGACCGAGGCACGTCGCGCCCATGAGCTCGCCGAGGCGGGCGAGGTGCAGGGCAAGCTCGTCCTCGACCCCCGCCGCTGACCCGACGCGCTGACCCGACGTTCGTCGGCACCGCGTCGCTCTCCACCGAACGTTACGGTCGGTGCTGACCAGGAGCCTCCCGTGAGCGCCACATCCGAACCGACCAACCGGTACATCGAGGACGAGTTCGACCGGGACATGAACTACATCCCGGATCGCATCACCCGTGACGCGCGGGATGGCTGGCCCGTGGAAGCGGGCCGGTACCGGTTGGTCGTGGCTCGGGCGTGCCCGTGGGCGAACCGTGCGATCATCGTCCGTCGGTTGCTGGGGCTCGAGGACGCGCTCTCCATGGGGGTCTGCGGGCCCACGCACGACTGGCGCAGCTGGACGTTCGACCTGGACCCCGGCGGCGTGGATCCGGTCCTGGACATCCCGCGGCTGCGGGATGCGTTCCTCGCGCGCTACCCCGACTACCCGCGGGGGATCACGGTGCCGGCGATCGTCGACGTCCCCAGCGGCAAGGTCGTCACCAACGACTTCCCCTGGATCACCCATGATCTGGCACACGAGTGGGTCGACCACCACCGGGCTGGTGCGCCGGACCTGTGGCCCGATGATCGCCGTGAGGAGATCGAGGAGGTCAGCCGGTCGGTGTTCGATGACGTCAACAACGGCGTCTACCGGTGCGGGTTCGCTGGCAAGGCCAGCGCCTACGAGCGGGCCTACGACCGGCTGTTTGCCCGGTTGGATCGGTTGTCGCAGCGCTTGGAGACCCAGCGGTACCTCGTCGGCGACACGATCACCGAGGCGGACGTCCGGCTGTTCACGACGCTGGTGCGGTTCGACGCGGTCTACCACAACCACTTCAAGTGCAACCGCTCGAAGCTCACCGAGATGCCGGTGCTGTGGGCGTACGCACGCGATCTGTTCCAGACGCCTGGGTTCGGCGACACGGTCGACTTCGATCACATCAAGCGTCACTACTACGAGGTGCACCGTGACATCAACCCGACGGGCATCGTGCCCAAGGGGCCGGACCTGACCAACTGGGCGAGCCCGCACTTCCGCGAACAACTCGGCGGCGAGCCGTTCGGTGACGGCACCGCCCCGGACGAGGTGCCGGCGGCCGAACAGGTGCCGCTCGCCCACAACCCCGCGCTGCCCGCGGTCCGAGCCGCCTGATCCGCCCCTACGGCGTTGCCACCAGGGTCGCGTCGACGGTGGGTCTCGTGGATGACGCGCCGCGGTCGGTTGACGGCGGTCCTGCGGCTCAGGTGCGCCAGGTCCCGGCGGCGCGGGGGTCGGGCTGGTAGCTGCAGTAGGTGCCGGTCCGTACGGTCTGCTCGAGATGCTGGCCGAGGCTCGGGTGGTGGGTGGTGATCTGGGACATCGCGTAGCGGAGCGTTCGGGTGACGCTGGCTCGTGCACGCTCCGAGGTGGAGCCGGCCGTGCGGGTTCGCCCCCCGAGGCCGACCGCGCGGGAGAGTTCGGCTACGAGGTAGTCCCGATCGGCCGAGGCCAGCGCTGCGCGGTCGACATCGCCTCGGCGGGTCGCTTCGTCGAGGTCGTCCTCGATCTCGGCGAGGCGTCGGTGGTAGGCCTGTTTCGCCGTCGCGTCGAGGATGGGTCCGGCATCGCTGTCCGAGGTTTCCGGTAGCTCGGCGGCGTCGGCCGGCACCGGCTCCGGTCCCGTGCCCTCCTCTGCAGCGACGAGATCGAGGACGTGGAACTCGCGGCACGGATGGTCGAGCAGACGTTCGAGGTAGCGCAGGCCCTTCAGGTCGCGGAGCAGCACCGACGTTCCGTCGAACACGATCGTGCGGGTATCCCCCTCGAGCTGGAAGATCTGTCGCTCCGTGGCGGCTGACGCGCCCGGCTGGACAGCCCCCGTGTGCTGCGGGAGGTCGCGGGGCGAGCCAGCCGGTTCGGGTCCAGGTAGCCGTGCACCGATCCGGTCGAGTGCCTCGTGGGCGGCCGTGCGTTCGGTCCGCGCGGCGGCCTCGTTCCCGGTCCGGTCCAGCGCTTGGGCGAGGACCGACCTGGCCACGGCGGTCTCGTACGGGGCGCCGATCTCGCACCAGATGGCGACGGCCGCCTCCGCCTGTCGGTTCGCGGCGCCGGTGTCGTCGTCCACCAGGGAGATTCGGGCCCGTGCCAGGACGCTGCTCGCGGTGAGCGCGCGGCTGCGGAACACCTCCGCGATCCGCGCTAGCTCGTCTCCGGACGCTCGTGCCGTCGTCAGGTCGCCGTTGGCGAGACAGATCTCGACCTGGGCTTCGAGCAGTGGCGCACGCTGCAGGTCGGTGTGCGGTGGGCGCTCCTTCGAGGGGGCGCTCACCGGCCGGTCGAGTGCATCACCGATCAGGGTTGCCGCCTGCGCGGTGTCGCCCTGGGCGAGGCGCAGGAGCGCGAGACCGGGATGGGGGTCCCAACCGTGCTGGTGGGCCTCGAGGAACGCTTCTTCCGCGCCGGTGAGGTCCCCCCGACGGAGTCGGATCACGCCGAGTTCGGTCAGCGGCCATCCGAACTCGCGTCGCATCCATGGGCGGAGCTCGTCGCACGCGTGTCGGGCTTCGTCCTCGGCTGCCTGGCAGGAGCCACGCAGCCGGAGGATCTCGGCACGGTGGACCCGGCAGCGACCGTTGATGCCGCCGAAGGCGTTGTCGTGGCGCCATCGCTCCATCGCGTCGGTCCACTGCTCGGCCCGGTCGTACTGCGCGAGGCCCTGCATCGCGCAGATCAACTCGCAGTAGGCCATCCCGGTCACCAGCGGATCGATCCCGCCGGACATGATCGTCACCGCGGCGTCATCGAGCCGTGCCAGACCCTCGTCGACGTGCCCGTCGATGATCCGCACACGTGCCTGCGCGATACGCCCGAGGGTGGCCGGGGCGGGTGCGTCCTGCCGGTCACCGACCTGGATGGCGCGTTGTGCCCAGTGACGGGCAGGTTCGAGGTCGCCGGACAGCAACCGTTCGTAGGTCCGGGTCATGGCCAGCCACGCATGGACCGCAGCTTCGTCCTGGCCTTCGAGCAGCCGTTCCGCCCGGGACAACCAGCCACGAACGGGGGCCATCAGACCGGTGTCCATCATCAGGTACATCGCGACGCTGGTTGCCGCACGCGCAGCCATCAGGTGCTGGCCCGTGGCGATGTGCTGGGCGTGCAGACGCTCCCAGGCGGTGACCGCCGTTTCGAGAGCTCCCGCGCCGTAGGCCGCGTTGGCAAGCAGTTCCAACTCCGCCGCGGACAGGTCACGTTCGTCGGCGAGCTCCTGGAGGTGGTCGAGCGCTTCCTGGAAGCGCCCGTGGCTCATCGCTTCGTGGTGTGGTTGCGGCGACTGCTCATCGGTCTGGACGTCGACATCCATGAGATGACCTCCCCCGCTGGCAGGATAGATGGCCTGGGAGCCCGATGGCCGAAGTCGAACCCGGATCCTCCCTGATGTGACACCGATTGTTACGCCTCCCTGGTAGCGGCACACGCATGGAGGCGGTGACATGAGACCGGTGACCCGGAAGGCGGGACGCAGCTCCGCGGAGGGCGCGAGGCGGCTCAGCCCCGCCGAGGTCGAGGCGCACCTGCTGGCGCGTGACGCGACGCTCATCGACATTCGAGAGTCCGAGGAGCTCGACGAACACGGCTGGATCGCCGGGTCGGTCCACGTGCCACGCGGCCTCCTCGAGTCCCGCGCCGACCCCACCTCCCCGATGCACCGACCGGAGTTGGACCCGCAGCGGCTGACGATCGTCCACTGCGCTGCCGGCGACCGGTCGGCGCTCGCCATCGGGACGCTCGAGTCCCTCGGCTACCTCGATGTCGCTGAACTCGACGGTGGCATCGTGGCCTGGAAGCAGGCCGACGCACCCGTCGCCGGGCTCGAACCGTGGCATCGCTTCGACGACGACCGGCGCGGCCGGCCGAACGCCGCTGCATACCGAACGGGGCACCACGACCCGCGGGAACGGACATGAACACCGAACCGACCGGACCGCCCATCGAGGAGGAGGTATGGCCATGACCTTGGCCGAGCAGACGATCACCCGGAGCGACTACACCCTGGAGGGCACGCTGCTGGAGGTGTGCTCGTGTGGGGTGCTGTGTCCGTGCTTCGTCGGTGAGGACCCGGACGGCGGCGAGTGCGTCGGTCTGATCGCCTACCACCTCGATCGAGGCGAGATCGGCGGCGTCGACGTCACGGGGTTGACGGTCGCCAACATCGTCGAGATCCCCGGCAACGCGCTCGCGGGCGGTTGGCGCGTGGTCGTCGTGATCGACGCGGACGCCAGCGATGAGCAGCATGAGGCGCTGGTCGCCGCTTTCGGCGGTCAGCTCGGGGGCGGGCTCGCCGACCTGGCGGGGCTCGTCGACGAGCTCGTGGCGATCGAGTGGGAACCGATCAGCCACGCCGTGGAGGCCGGGACCGGCACGATCCGCATCCCCGGGGTCCTCGAGGCCGAGATCGCGCCGATCACCGGCGCGTCGGGCGAACCGACGACCCTGCAGGAGACGATGTTCTCCACGGTGCCCGGCGCTCCGGCGTACGTGTCCAAGGCATCGCGCTTCTCGGTGGACCTGGCCGCGTACGGGATGTCGTGGAGCTTCGAGGGCCACAACGCGGTCCAGACCCCCTGGCGCATGGAGCACGCGGGATGAGCGGCAACGGGTACGGGGCACCCCGTTTGGACGACAGGGCCGGAGCCCGAGCCGCCAGCGACATCGCGGCGCCGCCACCACGCCATCGATGGCGGCAACTCGTGCCGATGCTGCTGGTCATCGGGGGCGCGTGGGGCTTGGGCATCACCGCCGAGGTCACCGGTCGCGCGCAGTGGGTGCACCATCACGACCTCGTCGACAGCTCGCTGCCGCTGGCCGCGACGGTGGGGCTGTTTCTCCTCGCCTGGCAGGTGCACATCGCGGCGATGATGCTGCCGTCGTCGCTGCCGCTGATCGACCTGTTCAACCGCGCCGCGGCGACCCAGCCACGACCTCGCGCCGCCCGAGCGGCGTTCCTCGGCGGCTACCTGCTGATCTGGACCCTGTTCGGGCTCGCCGCACTGGGTGGTGATGCGCTGCTGCACGTCGCCGTCGACCGCTGGCCCTGGCTCGCTGACCGGCCCCACCTGATCGGCGGCAGCGTCCTGCTGCTGGCCGGCGCGTTCCAGTTCACCGATCTCAAGGACCGCTGTCTCCAACAGTGTCGCCACCCTGCGCTGTTCCTGACCGCGCACTACGAGCGCGGGATCGGTGCGGCGTTCGCGCTCGGACGCCGGCACGGGCTGTTCTGCCTCGGCTGCTGCTGGGCGCTGATGCTGGTCATGTTCGCGGTCGGTATCGCCAACCTCGCCTGGATGGCGCCCCTGGCCCTGCTCATGGTGTTCGAGAAGGTCGCACCCGGGGGCGACCGCACCGCGCCGGTCGGTATCGGGCTGCTCGCCTTCGGCGTGCTCGTGCTCGCCGATCCCGCCTGGCTTCCCGAACTGCTCGGCCCCCACACGCACTAGCCACCTCAGCGGCGACCACGAGGCACTCGGGGGACCGACGTGGTCCTTGCGGCGCACGGCCGTGGCCGTCGTCTGGTCCCACGGGTACACGAAGAGGTTCGGGATCGCCCGCGTCGACCCGGCGACCCAGGAGCGCATCGTCGAGCGAACCGGTGCCTGGTACGGGGACCTGATCGCGGCGCACCGAGGACGCAGCTGAGCACGACCCAGACGAGGATGTCAGCACCCCTGCGGCGACGAGGTGGACCGCGTCCGCGAGCAGGTCGGTGAGCTGCCGGCCACGGCGGCGATCCACTACCCCCGACGTCCGCAAGCTGGCCTGCAAAGTCGCGTGGGACTGGGGGCCGATCCTGATCGCCGCGGGCAGCGGGGCACCGGTGGCCCTGCGGGCGACCGCCGGCGACGTCATCACCTCGGCGGAGGTGGTCGCCACCGAAGCGCAGGCAACGCTCGATCTCGCCGACGTGCGACGCTGGTGGCCGATCGGGCTGAACGGTACGTCGGAGGTGTGGCTGACCGCGATCGGCTCGTTACCCGGCCCGTGCTGCGCGCCGCCAACGACGTCCCGGAGCTCGTCGACGGTCGTTGAGGGCTCGCCTGAGCGGGCGCGCTGCCGCCGGGCTCGCGCGGACGCATCGGCCGGGCTCGCGCTGCGGCTGGGCTACGCCTCGTCGGCCGGGCGAGCCAGCTGCGGCGCCAGCGCGGGTGCGAGCGGCAACTGGGGCAGCAACGTCGCCTGGACGGCGTGGTAGAGGTCGGGCTTGCCCTGCCAGGTCCCACCGGCTGGGACGAGATCCGGTCCGAGCTCGTGGTGCCAACTGCCGTCGACGAGGTCGAGGTGGTGGCGTGCGGTGTGGTCCCAGAACGTGCGGTACCAGGCCTCGTAGGTCGGCGCTGCCGTGCGCTGATGCAACGCGGCTGCGGCGGCGATGCCCTCAGCCATGACCCAGTGCAGCCGGGCCGACACCACGGGTCGGTCCTGCCAGTCCAGCGTGTAGGGCAGGCCCGGGTGACCGTCGCAGGCCCAGCCCACGCGCACGGACGCGTCGAACAACGCCGTGGCGGCCTCGGCGAGCCACGTGGGCGGCGTCGGCAGCGACGCCTCCAAGTGGAGGAGCAGGCGCGCCCACTCGAGCCAGTGCCCGACCGTGGTGCCGTACGGACGGAACGGATCGTCGGGCGTGTCCGCGTTGTACCCGAGGTCCGGTCCCCAGTCCGGTCCGAAATGCTCCACCAGCCGCCAGTCGTGTCGACGTGCCACCTCGTCGATCAGGTGGGTGGCGATCGCGAGCGCCCGGTCGTGCCAGGCGTCGTCGCCCGTGACGTCACCGGCTGCCAGGAACGCCTCCACGGTGTGCATGCTGCTGTTGGCGCCGCGGTACGCCTCTTCGTCGGAGAAGTCGAGCGCGAAGGACTCGGTCACGCCCGGGCCGGTGTCGTCCCAGAACTGGCCGTCGAACACGGCGAGGGCGTCGTCGAGCAGGCGACGTGCGCCGGGGCGACCCCCTGCCGTCGCGCTCGACGCGGCGAGGATCACGAACGCGTGGTTGTAGGCGTCCTTGCGTCCGGCCGGCCGGCCGTCGGGGTCGACCGCGGCGTACCAGCCGCCGTGGGCGTGGTCTCGCAGCAGGCCTTCGAGGGCTCGCACTCCGTGGTCGACCCAGGGGGTCGTGCCCGGCAGGCCGCGGAGGGAGCCGAGGGCGAACACGTGGATCATCCTCGCGGTGATCCACGTGTGGACCGGCTGCGAGGTGACCGCGGCACCGTCCGTCGCCAGCCAAGCGAAGCCACCCAGCGGATGGCGCGGGTCGTTCGAGAACGCCAGCAGGCGCGCGAACTCCGCATCGAGCCAGGACCGGTGAGTCGGGCGATCCCGCCAGGTCCCGGTCGGGGTGGCCTCCATGCCAGGGGGTGGTAGCACGGTCACGGGGACGACTCCCAGGCGGTCGCGCGCTCCCAGGCGTGCCCCACTCGCCCTACTCGCGCTGCATCCACCTGGACCCCGCTCTCTGGTCGCCCCACGCCCTGGCGTGGACGTTCACCGCAGCCCGGGTGCGCCCTCCTCGTGGTCGCGCAGCGACACCGGCGGACCGATGATCTCGCGGGTGAGGACCGCACGGCGCAACTGGCCCGGTTCGCGCAGCTGCGACCGGAGGCGGGCGGCCTCGCGCGTCCGCACGTCGCGGGCCTCGCCCTCGGTTCGCTCCTGGCGGGCAACCTTGCGGTCGGCGGCGGCCGCCGCCGACCCGATCTGCGAGGAGCCGACCTCGGTCTGATCGATCGCCTGCCGGGCGACCTCGCGCCCGAGTTGCTTCGCCTCACGGGTGCGTTGCCGGGCTTGCCCCTGCTGGGTCGCGCCGCCTTCACGGCCCCGGTCGGCGGTCTGGCGCCCACGCTCGAGCGCTTCCTCCGCAGTGGCGCGGACGTCATCGGGCACGCCACCGACCTGCTGGGCGGCCTGCCGACCCTGGTGCGTGAGTCCATCGACGGCCTCACGGCCACGCTGGATCGCCTCGCGCGCCTGGTCTCGCAGCCCCGAAGGCGGTGGTTGGTTCGATGCCCGCGGACCACTCGGCGGTGGGGGTGGTGGCGGCGTGGAGCGACCACCGCCGCGGGTGGGGAGCCGGTCGGAGCTCATCGGTGCTCAGTCCTCATCGTGCGCGATGGAGCTACGCATCCGCGTGTCGGCTTCCACGTTGTCCAGCCGGAACTTGTCCATCACCCCGAGGTTGCCGGAACGCAGCGCCTCGGCCAGCGCCTTGGGGACCTCCGCTTCGGCCTCGACCACCTTCGCGCGCATCTCCTGCTCGTTGGCGATGGCCATCGCCCGGCGCTCCTCGGCCTTGGCCTGGGCGATGTTCTTGTCCGCCTCGGCCTGGTCGGTCTGCAGTTCCGCACCGATGTTGCGCCCGATGTCCACGTCGGCGATGTCGATCGAGAGGATCTCGAACGCCGTCCCGGCGTCCAGCCCGCGCTCGAGCACGCGGCGCGAGATGTCGTCGGGGTTCTCCAGCACGTCCTTGTGGCTGTCCGCCGATCCGATCGAGGACACCGAGCCCTCACCGACGCGGGCGATGATCGTCTCCTCGCCGGCACCACCGACCAGGCGCTCGATGTTGGCGCGCACGGTCACGCGGGCGACGGCGATCACCTGGATCCCGTCCTTGGCGACCGCGGCGATGCGCGGGGTCTCGATCACCTTCGGGTTGACGCTGACCTGCACGGCCTCGAGCACGTCACGGCCGGCCAGGTCGATCGCGGTCGCACGCTTCCACGGCAGTTCGATGTTGGCGCGGTCGGCCGAGATCAGCGCGTCGACGACGCCCTGCACCGCCCCTCCGGCGAGCACGTGCGCCTCCATCTGGCCGATGTCGAGCTCGATATCGGCCTTCGTGGCGCTGATCAGCGGCCGGATGATCTCCCCCGGGTTGACCTTGCGCAGCCGCATCCCGATCAGGGTGCCGAGCCCGACCCGCACGCCGGAGAACAGCGCGGTGATCCACAGACCGATCGGGACGAAGTACAGCAGCAGTACCGCGCCGATGAAGACCGCGGCCGCGATCACGATGGCGAGCGTGCCGTCCATACCAACCTCCGACGTCCAGGCCGAGGAGGTCATCCCCCCGGTGACGGCTCATCACGGTACTAGCGCCGCGGCGACGGCGTGTCGTGTTCGACATCCGGTCGCCGACGACCTCAGCCGTCGCTCGGTCCGGGTTCGTCCGCACCGCGGGGTGTGGATGTGCTGCGTGCGCGCCGCACGACCCGCCGGTAGCGCTCGGCACGGACCACCTCGACGGCCTCGCCCTTCTCCAGGTAGTCGCCGAGGGTCACCACGTCCACGCGGAAGCCGTCGAACTCCGCGATGCCAGCGGGACGCAGATCGCTGGCGGCGACGCCGACGGCGCCCTCTCGTGAGGCGGCGGCCGCGGCGGTGGACAGCGGTGCGCCCTCGTCGATCGGTTCGGCGCCCTCTCCCGCGGCGCGGCCCGGCGGGTCGTCGTCGTGGGCGAGCCGGTCGCCGTCGCCGAACCACTTCAGCCAGCCGGCTGGTTCGTGGTCGGGCTCGCCGGGTGCGCCCTCGCCCCGGGCCTGCGCGCGGTCACGATCCTCCTTGCGCTTGCGCGAACCGAGCGCCAGGAGGGCGATGATCCCGACGGTGATGGCGACGAACGCGATCAGGATCGTGGCCGCGGTCGAGACCATCGCCCCGGTGGTGACCACCTCCAGGTCCGGCCCGACCATCGTCAACCAGGCGCCACCGAAGACACCAGCCATGCCGAGCACGCCCGGGACGCCGAACCCCGGCACCACGAAGATCTCCAGCGCGATCAGCCCGAACCCGATGAGCATCAAGGTGACGTCCTCCCAGCCGGCCATCCCGGCCAGCGCATGACCGTAGAAGAACGCGCCGAGGGCGGCGACCCCGGCGACGCTGACCACCCCGAACGCGCCGAGGAAGATCTCGCCGATGAGCAGCAGGATGCCGGCGGTCAGCAGCGCGGAAGCGATCAGCGGGTGGGTCAACCATCGGACGGAGCGCTCGCCCAGGTTGCGGTCGCGTTCGGTCGCGGCGGCATCACCGAGGCCGACCTCGTCCAGCGCGTGGTCGAGCCGGTCCGCCCGACCGTCGAGGTAGCCGACCGTCTCCGCCGTGGTGGCGTCGAGCGTGAGCAGCCGGGTCGAGTCGACCACGCCGTCGATCGCCACGGACGGGTCCACCATGGCCGCCGCCAGCGTCGCGTCGCGGCCGCGCCCCTCGGCGGTGTCAGCGACGATCGCACGCACGGCGTCGACCACCTTGGCGTCGCCGGTCTGCGCGGCGCCACTGGCCGGCCGCTCGGGGTCGGCGGCTCCGAGCGTCGCGTCCGCGCCGAACACGATCGTCTCGCTGGCGACCGCGACGAGCGCGCCCGAGCCCAGCGCTGACCGGTCGATGAACGCGATCGTCGGTACCGCCGCGTCCAGCAGCGCATCGTGCATCTGCAGCGCGGCGTCGAGCCGGCCCCCGCCGGTGTCGAGCACGATGACGAGCCCGGCCGCTCCGACGGCCTCGGCCTCGCGGACGCCGCGTTGGACGTACGGGCCCTGGCTGCGGTCGATGTCGCCGTCGATCGTCAGCACGTGCACCGGGTCGGGCTCCTGGGCATCCGAATCGGTCATCGCCACGATGGTGAGCACGATCCCGATGCCGAGCACGAACAGACCCCGCCAGGGCAGCCGCTGCCGTGGCTTGCCGTGCGTGCCTGGGTCGGCCACCGATCGCTCCTGGTCATCCACGGGCCCGGTCCTGCTGACGAGCGTACGTCGACGGCCGGCCGGGTTCGGGAGCCGCGCAGTAGCGTGTCCCTCGCCGAGCGGTCCACCGACGGCGACCTGGGACGGCGGCCGGCGACCGAGGGGAGCGCACCGTGTCCATCCGCCTGCTCTGCCACGAACTCGACGCCGACGCCGGCGACCTCGAGCGGCAGTGGGCCGCCCTGCGTGAGCGGGTCGCCCGGGCCCGTCCGCACGTGCTCGTGCTGCCGGAGATGCCGTTCGCGCCGTGGCTGGCCTCCTCCATCCCGGTCGATCCGCAGGCGTGGGCCGCCGCGGCCACCGAGCACGACCGCTGGTTGGACCACCTCGACGACCTGGACGCCGAGGTGGTGGTCACCACCCGCCCCATCGTCGACGACGCGGGCGTCCGCGCCAACGAGGCCGTGGTCGTCGTCCGCGGACGCGGGATCGTCGCCCGGCGTCGCAAGACGTTCCTGCCGGATGAGCCCGGGTTCCACGAAGCCACCTGGTACGACCGTGGGCCGGTCGACTTCCCGGTCGTCGACACGCCGGTGGCCCCGCTCGGGGTGATGGTCTGTACCGAGCTGTGGTTCCCCGAGCATGGGCGCGCGCTCGGCGCGGCCGGAGCGCGGATCATCGCCGTCCCGCGGGCGACCCCGGTCACCTCGGTCGAGCGCTGGGAGGCAGGTGCGCGGGTGTTGGCCACGGTCGCCGGCGCGTACGTGCTGTCGGTCAACCGGGCCGGTGGCCGTGGCGTCGCGACGTTCGACGGCGGCAGCGTCCTGGTCGACCCGGAGGGTCGGGTGCTGGCCCGCACCACCCCTGAGGTCCCCGTCGCGGCCGCCGAGGCCGACCTCGCGGCCGCCGACCGGGCCCGTGCCACCTACCCGCGGTACGTCGACGCCAGCCACCGCTGAGCGGTTGGTCCGGCATGGCAGGGCACCGTCGGGGCCCCCGTGACCGCCTGTGGTGCCGATGGACCGGCGGCATGACCGGCGGTGGCGTGACCGGCGGCGTTGACAGCCGCCTGACCGACCGGCATGATCATGTCATCATGACGAATCTCCTCGCGCGGGCGCACGGTGGACCGCGGGATCCCCGGTCGGCGGTCCCGCTGTACGTCCAGTTGCGGGAGCGCCTGCGCGCGCAGATCGAAGCCGGCGATCTCGAGCCCGGCGACCGCTTGCCGACCGAGGTCGAGCTCGAGGAACGCTACGGGGTCTCCCGCTCGACGATCCGCCAGGCCATCGGCGACCTCCAGGCCGACGGGTTGGTCCAGCGCGTCCAGGGCAAGGGGACGTTCGTCGCGAGCCCCAAGATCCAGCACGGACCGGAGCTCAAGTCGTTCACGGAACTGCTCCGCAGCCAGGGGTACGAGCCGGCCCACCGCCCGCTCGACTCGGCGATCGTCACCGCACCCGACGCGATGTGCCACGACCTCGGGATCGACGAGGGCACGTCTTGCCGTTACCTCGAGCGCCTGCTGGTCGCCGACGACCGACCGGTCGGGGTGTCCAAGACGTGGCTGCCCCTGCCGGTGCTCGGTGCGGCGGACCAGACGATCGCGCAGGGTGTGCTTGCGGGTGGCTCGCTCTACCGCCTGCTGGCCGAGTACTCACCCGACCTGGCCCCGCGGACCGGTTCGGAGACGATCCAACCGGCGCTCGCAGGGGAGTCGGAAGCCCGGCTGCTCGGCTGCGATGCTGGTACCGCCCTGCTGAGCATCCGTCGCTGCACCTGGACGGTCACCGACCAGCCGCTCGAGTGGACCCACCTGCTGTTCGTCCCCGGCCGCTACGAGTACCGCGTCGAGCTCCAGCGGTCCGGCGCCACGGGGGGCGTCCGTGGCTGAGCCGACGCCCTCGCCCGAGCAGGTCCGTGCCGCCGTCGCCGAGGTGGTGACCCGCTACCTCGACGCGGGGTCGACCGATGACGCCACCGCCGGGACGACCGCGGGGCCGGCGGACGAAGGCGAGCTCACGTCGTTGGCCATCGGTGCCGACCACGGTGGGTTCCACCTCAAGGAGCGGCTGGCCGCCGACCTGCGCGACCGTGGCTACACGGTCCGCGACTGCGGGACCCGCAGCACCGACGCGGTCGACTACCCCGACATCGCTCACGCGGTCGCGCACGAGGTCGCGACCGGCCGGTGCCAGGTGGGTATCGTCATCGACGGTGCCGGGATCGGCTCGGCGATCGCGGCGAACAAGGTCCCGGGGGTGCGGGCGGCGACCTGCTGGGACGTCACCTCCGCCCGCAACAGCCGGGAACACAACTACGCCAACGTCCTGTCCCTCGGGGCCGGTCTCCTGGGCGAGAACCTGGCCCGGCAGGTGGTCGACGCCTGGCTCGCCACGCCGCGCGGTGAGTCGCGCCACGGTCGTCGCGTCGCGAAGATCGGACAGCTCGAGGAGCGCTACGGAACGAGACCCGCGTGAACACCGACCAACTCATCGACACCATCACCCAGGAGGTCCTGCGGTCGCTCGGCCACGAGGCCGCAGCGTCGGAGGACAGCTGCGCCGACTGCGAGGGCGGTTGCGCCTCGAGCTGCTCGGACAAGGTGCGGCGGTTCGTCGGGACCGGGACCGGACGCGTCGGCTTCACCGGCAACGGGGCCGACGTGCCGAGCGACCTTGCCGGCTACATCGACCACACGTTGCTGCGTCCGGACGCGACCGCTGACGACATCGATGTGTTGTGCGGCGAGGCCCGCAGCTACGGCTTCGCTTCGGTCTGCGTCAACTCCTACTGGGTCAAGCGCGCCGCCGGGCACCTGCGCGGCAGCCCGGTGAAGGTCGCCTCGGTGATCGGGTTCCCGTTCGGCGCGACCCCACCGGAGATCAAGGCCATGGAGGCCCGTCGGGCGATCCGCGACGGCGCCCGCGAGCTGGACATGGTCGTCAACATCGGTGCGCTCAAGAGCGGCGACGCCGACCTGGTCCGCACCGACATCACCAAGGTGGCCGAAGCCTGCCGCGAAGCGGGGGCCGGGCTGAAGGTCATCATCGAGACCGCCTACCTCACCGACGAGGAGAAGGTGGTCGCCTCGCACATCGCGCGCGAAGCCAAGGCCACCTTCGTCAAGACCTCGACCGGCTACGGCCCCGGCGGCGCAACGGTCCACGACGTGTTGCTCATGCGCGAGACGGTCGGACCGGAGATGGGGATCAAGGCCTCCGGCGGCGTCCGCACCCGTGAGGACGTCCGTGACATGATCGCGGCCGGGGCGACGCGGATCGGCGCCTCCGCCGGCGTGCAGATCGTCACCGGCGGCCAGGGCGACGACCAGTACTAGCGACCACCCGAAGGAGCACCGATGAGTAACGGGATCGAGCTGCGTGCGTACTGCTACCTGGACAGCATCCAGCCGCAGTACGCCGCGTTCCTGGGCACGGTCGCGCAGGGGTTCCTGCCGCTGGCCAAGGACTCCTCGCTGTACGTCGAGGTGGCGCCGGGGATCGAGATCAACCGGTTGACCGACGTGGCCCTGAAGGCCGTGGACGTCAAACCGGGGATGCAGGTCGTCGAGCGGGTCTTCGGCCTGCTGGAGATCCACGCCGCCGAGCAGAGCGCGACCCGCGCCGCCGGTGCCGCGATCCTGGAGGCGATCGGCCAGCAGGAGGAGGACCGGCTCGCACCGCAGATCCTGTCGAGCCAGATCATCCGCCGC
>SKJX01000076.1 GCA_007121785.1 Nitriliruptoraceae bacterium | reverse complement strand
TGCACCGGCAGCGGCGCGATCGCCTGCGCGCTGCTGGCCGAGGTCGCCGGCGTCGAGGTGGTGGCCACCGACCACGACCCGCGTGCCGTCGCCGCCGCCCGCGAGAACCTCGCACGGGTGCGCGACGGACGCGCCGGCCCCCCGCCCGCTCCCGGAGCGTCCGCGCACGTCCTCCACGGCGAACTGCTGGACCCCCTGGATCCGGCCTGGCGCGGACACCTCGACGTCCTGGTGGCCAACCCGCCGTACCTGCCGGCGGCCGACGCGGCCAGCTGGGCGCCGGAGGTCGCCGACCACGACCCGCACGACGCGTTGCTCGGTGGCCCGGACGGGCACGAGGTGGTCGACCGGCTGCTGGCGCTGGCGGCGTCGTGGTTGAAGCCCGGTGGCACGGTCGTGGTGGAGATCGACGAGCGGCGGGGTGCCGACGCGATCGCCGTCGCACGGGCCGCCGGGCTGGTCGCCGTGCGGCTGGTGCATGACCTGTCCGGAGCCGATCGGGCGATCACCGGGCGTCGGCCGCAGTAGCGTGGAGGGCGGGGTGTGAGCGAACAGGAGGGTCAGGTGTCGCAGATCCTGGACGTCCGGGGCGATGAGCGTGACGACGCGGTCGAGCGGGCGGCCGCGGCGCTGCGCGACGGCGAGATCGTCGTGGTGCCGACCGACACGCTCTACGGGGTCGCCGCGGACGCGTTCAGCCTGGATGGCACCGCGCGCATCTTCCGAGCCAAGGACCGTGACCGGTCCGTGCCCCTGCCCGTGCTGCTCCGCTCGCCGAAGCAGCTCCCGGGCATCGCGCCGGACGTGCCCGAGGTCGCCGAACGGCTGATGGCGGCGTTCTGGCCCGGCGCGCTGACGCTGGTCGTGCCCGCCGAACGCCGGTTGCAGTGGGATCTGGGCAAGAACGAGGGCACCGTCGCCGTCCGCATGCCGCTCGACGACGTCTGTCTGGCGGTGATCCGCGCCGTCGGGCCGTTGGCGGTCACGTCCGCCAACCGGTCCGGGGAGCCGGCGGCCGCGACCGCGCAGGAAGCGCACGAGCAGCTTGGATCGTCGGTCCATCTCTACCTCGACGACGGACCGCGCACCGGCGGGGTGGCGTCCACGATCGTCGACCTGACCCGGCGGGAGCCGCACGTGCTACGGGTCGGGGCGATCGACGACGAGCTGGTGCTCGCCGTCGCCGCCGGCGAGGTGGATCCGCTGGAGGCCGCCGCGCAGGTCGCCGCGGTCGAGCCGGATCCGCCGCCCGGGACACCGGTCGCCGGCTCGGACGGCACGGACGGCCAGGGGCAGGGCGACCCTGACGCTCCGGCTGGCTGAGCTGTAGGCTCGAGGATCGCGTACCGAAGGTCCGGCAGGGTGCCGCGACGTACCGCCGATCATCGGTGACAACGCACCGGTCGGGTGCCCCATCACGCCACGAGGGAACCCGCCGGCGTCCGCATCGCCTCGGAGGAACCTGATGAGCACGGCAGCACCGTCCTACTACGGCCCGGACTTCGGCGCCTTGCAAGCGTTCGACCCGGAGGTCGCCAACGGGCTCCTCGCGGAGCTCGAGCGCCAGCGGACCGGGCTGCAGCTGATCGCCAGCGAGAACTTCGCCTCCCCGGCGGTGCTCGCGGCGCAGGGGTCGGTGCTGAACAACAAGTACGCGGAGGGCTACCCCGGCAAGCGCTACTACGGCGGCTGCGAGCAGGTGATCGACCCGCTGGAGCAGCTCGCGATCGACCGGGCCAAGCAGCTGTTCGGCGCCCATCACGCCAACGTCCAGCCGCACTCGGGCGCCAGCGCCAACATCGCTGCCTACTTCGCCACCGTGAAGCCGGGCGAGAAGGTCCTGGCGATGTCCCTGCCGCACGGCGGCCACCTCACCCACGGGATGGCGATCAACTTCTCCGGCAAGTGGTTCGACATCGTCCCCTACGGCCTGCGTGAGGACACGGAGACCATCGACATGGACCAGGTGCGCGAGCTCGCGCTCGAGCACCGGCCGAAGCTGATCATCGCCGGGTGGTCGGCGTACGCGAAGACGCTGGACTTCGAAGCGTTCCGCGCGATCGCCGACGAGGTCGGCGCGACCCTGATGTGCGACGCCGCGCACTTCATCGGGCTGGTCGCCGGCGGCGTCCATCCCTCGCCGGTGCCGTACTGCGACATCACCACCTTCACGACCCACAAGACCCTGCGCGGTCCGCGCGGCGCGATCATCCTCACCAACGAACAGTGGGCCAAGCCGATCGACAAGGCGGTGTTCCCCGGCACCCAGGGCGGGCCGCTCGAGCACGTCATCGCGGCCAAGGCCGTGGCGCTGAAGGAGGCGATGGACCCGTCGTTCAAGGAGTACGCGCAGCGGATCCTCGACGACATCCGGGCGCTGGCCAGCGGTCTCACCGACCGGGGCTACCGGATCGTCTCCGGCAGCCCCGACACCCACCTGTTCCTCGCCGACGTCACGCCGAAGGGCTTGACCGGCGCGGAAGCGGAAGCCCGGTGTGATGAGGCCGGGATCGTGCTCAACAAGAACGCGATCCCCTACGACCAGAACCCGCCGGCGGTGGCCTCCGGGATCCGGGCGGGCACCTCGTGCGTCGCGACGCAGGGGATGGGTCCGGACGAGCTCACCCACATCGCCGGGTTGATCGACCGGGCGTTGACCGGTACCGACGATGACCGGGCCGCGGTGCGCGGCGAGGTGCGGGACCTGGTCGACCGCTTCCCCGCCTACCCGGTGGGCTGACCTTGCTCAGCCACCTCGCCGTCGCTGCGACGGCCGCGGTCGTCACGGCCGCGGGTGCGCCGCTCGTCGCGCGGCTGTCGCGACGGTACGGGGTGGTGGAGGCGCCGCCGGACACCGGCGGACCGCCGCGTCAGCCCGTGCCGAGCCTCGGTGGCCTGGCGATGCTGCTCGGCTTCCTGGCGGCGATGGGGGTGGCGTGGCTCCTGGCGGACTTCGCCCCGCTGTTCGTGTCGAGCTCCGAACCGTTGGCGCTGATACTCGGCGCGCTGGTGATCGTCGCGATCGGGGTCGTCGACGACATCGTCGGGTTGGCGCCCCCGGTCAAACTGGCCGGGCAGATCGTGGCAGCCTTGGCCGTGGTCCTGCTCGGTGTGGAACTGGTCTTCTTCTGGGTCCCCGGGTTCCAGATGGTCGCGCTGTCGTCCGACCTGGCGATGCCGCTGACCATCATCGCGCTGGTGGCCATGATCAACGCCCTCAACCTGATCGACGGGTTGGACGGCCTGGCGGCGGGCGTCGCCGCCATCGCCGCGGTGGCGTTCTTCGCGTTCACGGTGCAGACCGAGTCGGCGGGCCTGGTCGAAGCGGTACCGATCTCCGCGAGCCTGGTGGCGGCGATCGTGTTCGGGATGGCGGTCGGGTTCCTCACGCACAACTGGCATCCGGCACGCCTGTTCATGGGTGACACCGGGTCGATGCTGCTGGGTCTGTTGCTCGGGGCGGCCGGGGTGTCGTACGTCGGACGGACGGTGACGCCGTCGACCGCGGACTTCTACGGCGCGCTGCCGCTGCTGATCCCCGCGCTGGTCCTGGCGGTCCCGTTCCTCGACACCGCGTTCGCGGTCGTTCGGCGCCTGGCCAGCGGTCACCCCGTCACCTCCGGCGACCGCGGCCACCTGCACCACCTGTTGCTCGCCTTCGGGCACTCGCACCGGCGGGCGGTGATCGTCCTCTACTACTGGTCGGCGATCCTGGCGTTCGGCTCGGTCGGTCCGGCCTACCTCCCGGTGGCGCAACTGGTCCCGTGGCTGGGGGTCGCCGCCGCCCTCGGGGTCGCGATCACGGCACTCGGGGTCCGCGCGCCCCGGCGTCGTGCCGGCCGGGCCGACCCGCTCGACGACGGGGTGCTGGAGGACCCGTCGGTCGCGGTGCTGCCCGGTCCCGCAACGTCCGAGCGGTCGGCCGACGGGTCCCTCCGGTCCCCGCCGTGGGACGGCCAGGTCGAGGCGGGCGGACGCTGATCGCTGACGGTGGCCCTCGTCCGACGCACGGTGCGCTCGCCCGTTGGCGGTCCCCACGCGCCCTTGCTAGCGTCCTCGCCCATGGACGAGCGAACCGCGCAGTTCCGCCGCGATGCCTGGCGGGACCTCGACACCGGCTGGATCATCACGGTCGAGCTGATGTCGGCGGTCGCTGTGTGGATGGGTATCGGGTGGTTGCTCGACCGTTGGGTCGGCACGGGCCCGTGGCTCATGGTCGCAGGTGCGACCCTCGGCTTCGTCCTCGGCATGTACCTGGCGTGGAAGCGGTCGTCCGAGGCTTCGGCGGCTGAGGAAGCGAAGTTCGCCCAGCGCTGATCCACGACGGGGCGCTCGGGCCTCGGGGCCCCGATTCCGACGCGGGCGCGACCGCGAGGCACGTCAGGTAGACCAGGCAGGATCCGCCCACCAGCTCGGCCGAGTTCGGCCCGACCTCGGCGGCCCAGCGTTCCCGGGCCGCGCCGACGCCTCCTCGCGACCATCGAACCCTCACCACCGGACCCTCACGAGCGGCCGCTTCCGTGCCCCAACTCGACGAACCGACCCCCGACGCGCACCTGCGCGTCGAGCCGTCGCGTCCGCACGAGTTCGCCATGGCCGGGGCGGCGCTGAAGGTCGCGGTTCCCGCGTTGGTGCCGATCGTCGGCATCGCCTGGCTCGCCCGAGGCAGCGCCGGCGCCTGGACCGCCGGGCTGGTCACCGCGGTCGTGGTCGGGATGTTCGCGCTGACCGGTTTCGCCCACGGCAAGGCGGCGCGCTACGGTCCGGCCGCCCTGATGGCGGTCGCGCTCGGCGGCATGGTGGTCAGGCTCGGCTCGATCGGGGTGCTGTTGATCGTGCTGCGGCCGACCGACCTGCTCGACGCGCCGACCCTGGCCGTCGTCACCCCCGTCGTCATCTTCGCCCTGCTGGCCTACGAGGTCCGCTTCGTCTCGACGCGTCCTGAGTCACTCCAGGTGGACGCCAGCGCGCGGGCACGGACCGACCGAGAGGACCGCTCGTGACCTTCCTCGCTGTCGAAGCCGATCCCGGAGAGTTCCCGGAGATCCTCCTCGAGGATCTCTTCGAGTTCCCGGCGATGCTGTTCGAGGGCACCAACTTCGCGTTCAACCGCATCGGGTTGCTGTACCTGTTCGCGGCCGCGATCGTCGCTGTGCTCATGCTGGCGGCGTTCCGCAAGGGCAGCGTCGTCCCCGGGCGGTTCCAGACCGCCATGGAGGCGCTCGTCGACCTGGTGCGCAACAACATCATCATGGAGGTCATCGGGACCAAGGGGCTGCGCTACCTGCCCCTGTTGACCACGATGTTCCTGTTCATCCTGGTCGGCAACCTCTTCGGGGTCACCCCCTTCATCAACATGCCGGCCAACGGGCGCATGGCGATGCCGGCGTTCCTGGCCATGATGGTGTGGGCCGTCTTCATCGTCGCCGGTCTCCGCGAGCACGGGATCAAGTACTTCAAGGAGGCGGTGGTCCCCCCCGGGGTCCCGAAGCCGATCCTGGTGCTCTTGATCCCGATCGAGTTGGTCTCGACCTTCATCGTCCGCCCGCTCACGCTGGCCGTTCGTCTCTTCGCCAACATGATGGCGGGGCACATCCTGCTCGCCGTCGCCTTCCTGGCGACCAACGCCTTCTGGATCGACGTCAACGCCGGCTTCACCGAGGCGTACTTCTTCCTCAACGGCTTCAGTGGCGCGGTCATCGGCCTGTTCACGTTGGCCGGCGCCGTGGCGCTGGTCGGCTTCGAGATCCTGGTCTCGCTGCTGCAGGCCTACATCTTCACGATCCTGACCGCGGTCTACATCAGCAGTTCCGTGGAAGCCCACTGATACCCAAAGCTTCGGACGAACCCGACCCCGTCCGTCGACCGACCTGCGTCACCGACGCACCCCCACAGGAGGACCTGTCACGATGGAACCCGTCGATCTGACCCCCCTCGCCCAGGCGCTCGTGTACTCGATCGCCTCGCTCGGCCCCGGTATCGGGATCGGGATGCTGGTGTCCAAGACCGTCGAATCGATGGCGCGTCAGCCGGAGACCGCCGGCATGCTGCGGACCACGATGTTCCTCGGTA
>SKJX01000022.1 GCA_007121785.1 Nitriliruptoraceae bacterium | reverse complement strand
TCGGCACATAACAGGTGAACCGGTCGGCGAGGTGGGGAATCAGCGCCTCCCAGGCGAGGTCGCCGTCGTGTGGCGCGCCGTGGAACAGGACCAGTGGTGGCCCCTGGCCGTGGACGCGTCCAGCGATCTCGGTGCCGTCGGCCGAGACGGCGCGATGGATCCGGTCGGAAGCCATGGTGCTCGCTCCTGCTCTCGGGTGACACGGCGAGGATGGAGGACCCGACGCCCGAGAACATCACACGACCGGATGATGCTTCGACGGCCAGGGGTAGTACTACCGGTCGCGGCGGGCCACCTGTGCGGCGGGATCCGTGCGCTTGTCGACCTCGAGCTTGGCGTAGACGTGGGACAGATGCTTCTTGAAGGTGTTGACGGTGATGAACAGGACGAGGGTTCCCCGGGGTAGCGGGCAGCCGTGAGGTTGGGACACTGGTCTCGATCGAACGGAGGGCAAGATGGGGAAGGTCTACCCCGAGGAAGTGCGGAACCGGGCCGTGGAGCTGTACCGGTTGGACGAGGAGACCACCTACGCCGAGGTGGGTCGGGATCTGGGGATCCCGGCGGGGACGATCCGCAACTGGTGCCGTAGGGCGGATCGTGACGAGGGCCGCCTTGATGACGGGCAGCTGACCAGCGATGAACGGGACCGGTTGGTCGAGGCCGAGCGCAAGGCGTTGCGGCTGGAGAAGGAGAACCGGATCCCAAAAAGCGGCGACGGCGTACTTCGCGCAGGACCAGCTGTGAAGTACGCCTTCATCGAGCGGATGGACCGCAAGGATCTGTGGTGGTTCTCGGTCGCGCTGGCGTGTGAGCTGTTGGACGTGTCCCGGTCGGGGTTCTACGACTGGCAGGCCCGCCGATCGAGGCCGGCCACGCCCGCCGGACAACAGCAGCAGCTGCTTCTCGCCGCGATCACCGTGGAGCACATCGCCTCAAAGCAGCGGTACGGCTCGCCGCGGGTCCATGCCGAGCTGGTCGCCCAGGGCTGGCAGATCGGGGTCAACCGGGTCGCGAGGCTGATGCGGCGGCACGGGCTTGAGGGCCGCTCTGGACGCCGTCGGCGCCACAACCTGACCCGGCAGGCCAAGGTCGCACCCGACATCCCCGACCTGCTGCAGCGCGACTTCACCGCGACGGCACCTGACACGAGGTGGGTCACCGACATCTCGTACGTGCCGACCACTGAGGGCTGGGTCTACCTCGCGGTGCTGGTCGATCTGTGCTCCAAGGCCGTGGTCGGCTGGGCCGCCGATACCTACATGCGCACCTCGCTGGTCCTTGAGGCGCTGTCGATGGCGCTCCTTCATCGTTGCCATCGCACACCTCCACAGTCGCTTCGGACCGAAGTGTTGCGACGACCCTTTGAGCCTGAGCAGTTCACCTCAACCGAGTGGCTTGCTGCGCTCGCCTGGCCGGTCCTCTCGTGTACACCCACCGCTGCAGCGACGGCCGCAGCGACCATCCCGGGGTCGCGCACCCCTCGCAGGTCCCCGCGGAGAACACCATCAGAGATCCGGGACGCCATGCCCTCGGCGACCTCAACAGCCAGTCGTGTCTTGCCGCAGCCGCCGGAGCCTGTCAGCGTCACAACACGCATGTCAGCAACCAGGTCGCTCTCCTCAGCGCGTTCGCGCTCACGGCCTATGAAGGCCGCGACTCCCACAGGCAACCCACTCTGCGTTTCCATGGATCCCACCCTGCCGCAGATCGTACGAGCACACCATCAAGAACACCCGTGTCGCCCCATCAGACGCGCAGAACACAGGGGCACTGTGGAGAATCGACCACGGGTCGTCTACGCCGCGAGAACATGCCCGCAACCTCGCGTTCGCGGACGCGCTTCCGGCCATCCACAACGACGACGCGGGAGCGGTCGCCTTCCGTACCGCGCTACCCCGACACTGCGGCCCTTGGCCGCAGGACCGTGGTGGACACCAGCCACGGTTGTACGCCGCGAGCACCGCCGTCCGCGACTATCGATTCGTCGTCAGCGGACGGCCACTTGCTTGGCGACGAAGAGCTCTGGAGGCTGAGCATCTACGGCGGATGTCGCCCCTGGAAACGCGGGGAACGGACGGTGGGGTCCCCGGATCTTGATTGGCGGTGGCCTGTGCGGGTCACGCTGCTTAGGCCGGTGTTGGCGATGAGGGCTTCGGTGTTGGGCGCGGTCGGGGCGCATTGAAGGACCGGCCAAACCGGCATGTCCGTAACACCGCGAGGGGCCAGAGCGCGTGGCCCTGGCCCCTCGCGGTGTTACGGAACGATCAGCGGCTGTCCATGCCGGTGTTGACGAACCGGATGCACTGGCCTTGGTTCCTGAATCCGAAGCCATGCCAGCCTCCGTCCTGACAGTCGTTGATGGTGGCGGGATCCTTGAGTGGGTCCACCGTGACGGTGGTGCTGTCCTCGGCGATCACGTCCTCGCTGTCCCAAAGCGGACTGGGAGGCGGTGACGTCTCACGCTCGTCGGCCAGCGAAGGCATGAGTAGCAGGCCGGTGAGCAGCAGCACCAGTGCGGTTGCGAACAGGCGTCTATCCATGCCGCCTCCGTTCGCTTACAGGAGAGCTTGGCTGGTGCCTGCGACGCTTGACGAACCAGACGGCCGCGACGGCCAGGGCGATGGCGACGATGGCGAGCCCGAGGACCGTCGGGGAGGCAAGCTGTTCCAGCGCTCCGCGGTCCCCCACGTCGATGGTCACGCTGTCCTCAGCCATGGCGCCCTCAGGTGCTTCGGACCGGTCGAACAGCCCCGCGATCCACGCGACGCCGAGGGCCACCACCACAGCGGCGGCGCCGAAGACGATGAGTTTGCGGGAGCGCTCCATCATCCGGCTCCTGTTGGCCAGCTTGCCCACTTGCTCATGTCGTCGGCCCTGGTGGCATCGGCAGCGTCACCGGACCTGATGTTGCCCTTGCCGATGGCTCCCGCAGGTGCGGAATCCGAGACGAGCAGACCCCGGGCCGACGCCCCGGTCCCCGCAAGGACCAAAGCGCCGACCAGGACAAGCGTCCAGGGCTGCATCAGCCAGCGAGGGTGAAGTTCACGTCGGTGATGGTCTCACCGTCTTCCACGGTGACGGTGTCGCTGCCCGTCCCACCGTCGCTCGTGACGAACAGGTCGTAGGTGCCGTCCTCGAGTCCGCTGAGTTCGTAGGTGCCGTCGGCGTCGGTCTCGGTCGAGGTCTCTATGGGTCCGTCGGCCTCGACGGTTGCGCCGTCGATCCCGTCACCGTCCGGGTCGGTGACCGCACCGGTGATCGCGCCCGTGGCCGCTTCTTCGTCACTGGTGTCGATGACGTAGGCGGTGCCGGTGAACTCGCCCTCGTTGTGGAAGGCTGCCTCGAAGGTCTGCGTCTCCGTCTCGCCGGGGCTGACGGCCGGGTCATCGCTGCCACGCAGGTAGATGATGTTGGCCTCTTCATCCAGCTCGACCTCAACACCGCTGGTGCCCTCGGTGATGTCGTCCGAGCTATCCGGGTAGGAGATGGTCAGGTCGTCGACATCCCCGATGTTGTCAACGCTCAGACCAAGCACCCACTGATCGAGGTCTCGCTGATCAGAGTCGTTGGTCACCTCGACGGTGTAGGTGCCGACCTCATCGACGTCCAACCCGGACGGCCCCTCGAGACTCACCGAGGCTTCCTGAGGAGCTTCCTCGACGGTGGTGGTTTCGGAGTCCGAGTCCAGGACGTCGTCGTCGTCCCAGAGGTCGGTGTCGGCCATGGCTGCGGTCCCCATCATGCTCAAGGCCAACAGCGCCGTAGTCAGGAGTGCGATCATCCGCTTCATGCTTTCCCCTGTTCTCTCTGCTCGAGCGGACACGCCCCGGTGCGAACACCGAGCTCGCCGAGCGGGCGCCACCGAAAGCCCCACGGCGGTCTCCCCACTCGGCGCGCAGCGATAGCAGAGACACCGATCGGCTTCAGGCGTCGGCACCAACTTCTGACCAGCGTCCTCAAGGAGGTACGCAACTGCCCGTAGTTGCCCCAAAGCCACAGCGGGAGTTTCGGCCCGACATAGCCACGCGCGAGCTACGCCAACACACGGCGCTGTGCGGTCCTTGGCCCGCCGGACCACACTGGCGAGGTGGCCGCGAACGACGTTCGTTATGGGCGCGACGGCCAGCCGGAGCGACCGCCCGCAGTCACGGTGATGGCGTGTCCGCGGGCACGCCACCACCAGCCTTGGCGCAACTCGGGATCCGACCTCGGCGTCAAGGCCGCCCACATCCTTGGCGCCGAGTCCGACCAGACGGCGAAGGTTGGAGGTGACGGGTGAGGCCGCCCGCTGGTGGTCATCCTCGCTGAAGGGCACCGCGCTGACGCCGGGAACGTCCGCGAGGACGTGGGGATCCGAGGATCAGCCAGGGTGCCCGCGTTCCCTGCCGTCAAACGCCGCCAACGGCAGTGAGGTTGCGCGGGCGGCTTCTCCGTCCCGGGTGTCCTGCCAGGCGACGACCAGTCGGTCACCGACCCGCGCCGCCGTCGGTGCCCGCGCCTGGACACCCGCCGGTGCATCATCGATCCGGCGCAGAGGTCCGCAGACCCCGCGGGCATCGACCACGCACGTGACGACGGTGGCACGTCCGCCCCGGTCGTCCTCAGCGATCAACACCGCACGGCGCCCGCCGATCGCGACCAGGCTCGCTCGCCGCAGGTGGGTACCGGCCGGACGAACGTCGTCGACCCGCCGTGGTGCCCCGAACCGTGCCGCCCCGTCGGTCGAGGTGCGCACGACCAGGGTTGCACCGTCATCCCAGCGTTCCTCGACCAGCCACACCAGATCGCCGTCGACCGCGAGAGCGGGACGGTGCGCCGCCTCCGCCCCGGAAGGGACGTGGGGCTCCGTGGTGCTCCCGTCGGCCTCGGCCCGAACCACCCGCGTCCTCGGCTGCGGCTCGCTGCCGTGGTCGGTCCAGGCCACCAGCGCGCTCCCGTCAGGTACGGCGGCCACCTCCGGCACGGTCTGCCCACCGGATTCGTGCGGCGATCTGGGCGCGCACGGGTCGGGCTCTGCGACCATGGCGTCCCCGTCCACGCGGATGCTCGGCGTCCAGGTCCGCCCGCCGTCCCGCGAGCGGCTCAGCCGCGCCTGCGGGAACACCCACGGCCACCGCAGGTCCGCCCACACCGCGACCAGCTCGTCGCCGGCGGCGACCAGCGCCGGTGCGTCGTGACCGCGCTCGCGCCGGACGCCGACCTCTTCGTGCGCGTCGTCGACCCGCACCGGCCCGGCCCACCCGCCCGGACCACGGTCGGTCGCGTACAGGTCCCAGCTCTCCGCGCCGAAACCGAGGTGGACCACCACCGGCCGAGGACCGTCGGCGACGATCCGCGGCCGCCACCGGCGGCGGAACGCACGCTCCGCCGGATCGGGCGGTGCCCCGTCCGCGGGATCGACCGGCTCCGGCGGCGACCACGCGGTGCCGTCTCCCCAGGCGACCATCACCTCCTGCTCGTGGGTCGCGTCGCAGGAGATCCAGGTCAGCCACGCCCGCTGCCCGTCGCTGGACAGGTCCGGGACCAGGTGCCGGCCGGGTGGGCTGACCGCGACGCTCGGCGCCACCTCGACATGGTGGGGCAGGTCCTGACCGGCTCCGGCGACGGCGGGGACGACGACCTCCGCGATCGCGACCGTGTCGGCGGCGTCATCGGTCGACGCACCGTTCGCCACGCCAGCGTGCCGCTCGAAGCTGACCCTCGCGGCCGGATCGGCCAGCTCCGCCGGTGCCGCGTCGTGTCGGGCCCAACGCCCGACCGCCGCCCAGCCGGGTCCCGGTGGCTGCCCGAGCAGCCCCAGCGACGGATCACCCCCCGGTGCGGGGACCGCCACCAGCGGCTGTCCGTCGAACGACAGCTCCCCCACCGCGCCGACCAGCATCGGGGTGACGTTGGCCACGAACGCAGGGTGGCGCTGCACCATCCACCATCCGCCACGCTGGAACTTGTCGGGCGGCCACAGATCCACACCGGCCTGCCCATCGCGGTCGACCTCGCCCCAGCGGTCGACCTCGCCCCAGCGGTCGAACGCCTCCGGCTGGAGCAGGACCTGCGCACCGAGCTGGTCGAGCCGCTCGTTGACGTCCGGCATCCACGCGTCCTTGCTGATGACCGAGCCGATCCGCCCGATCGGCAGGTCCGCGACCGCGATCCGGTCCATCCCGACCGCCGTCAGGCCGAGCCCACCGGCCGCGTCCCGCTCCATCGGGACCAGGTAGGCCTTGTCCTGGACCGCAGCGAGCCGCCCGTCCGGCGCGACGAGCAGGTTGCGGTTGTAGACCTCCGGGCCCGTCGCGACCGCGACCGTGGTGGGGACGCCATCGGGGCGGGTGGGGACACCGGCAGCGTGCACGCTCGGGTCGGCCAGATCGGGCGCCTCGTCCGCTCCGACCTCGTCCCAGTCCGGCAGGGCGGCACCGACGCTCACCCACCACCCGCGCGTGGTCGCCACCTCGACGGCCGTGTCCACCAGGGTCCGCACGACCGTGTCGACGACGGCGAGGTGGAGCAGGCGGCCGGGTGAGGTCACCTCCGGGAAGCGGGCGCTGACCCGACCGAGCGCCGCGCCGTGCCCCTGGGCCAGCGCCATCAGCACGTCCAGGGTCGAACCTCCCGCCGCCGCCCGCTCACGGGCGGCGACACCGCGGTCACCGCCGAGCATCGCCACCAGCCCGGTGTGCTCCGGGAGGGCCAGCAGCGTCGGCCGCTCGCCGCGGCCCTCCGATCCCAGGTGGGTATCGAGCGACGTCGTCAGCGACGTCGCGAACCGCCCCGGGGTCGCCGCCCGCGCCGGGTCCAGCCGCAAGCCCAGCGCGATGCACCGCAACGGCCGACCCTCGGGAACGTCGTGGTCCGCTCCCCGCCTCGTCACCCGGTCGCCTCCGCTTCATCGATGCCCAGCTGCGCTCGCGCGGCCTCCACCTCGGCTTCCGGGTACCGCCGGAACGCGACCGCACCGACCGCGACCGCGAGCCCCGCGACGGGCCCCGTCAACTGCACCCCCAGCGGATCACCAGCGAACTGCAACAACCCGGCGGACACCAACGTCGACACGCCCAGGTTGAGCTTCAGCGTGAAGCCCTGGACCCCGAAGAACATCGCTTCGCGCCGCTGCCCCGTATCGCGGTGACCGACGTCGGCGACCGCCGCGACGATCGCATCCGGCACGATGAAGAACCCCGCCAGCGGGATGCCCGCCAAGCCCATGACGACGACGGCCGCCACCAGCGACGGGACCCCGAACGGCGGGGCCTCCAGTAGCGCGATCGCTGGCAGCACCACCGCGAACCCCACCAGCGACGCCACCATCGCGCGCTTGAGCCCCAACCGTTTGGCTGCTCGCGACACCAGGGGGAACGCGATCAGGCACACCCCGAACAACGCACCCATGAGCAGCGCGACGCCGCCTTCGCCCATCCCCAACAGCGACGTCGCGTACAACGCGACGTTCAAAGACACCAGGTTGAAACCGAACCACAACGCGTTGATCCCGACCAGGACCCGCGGGAACGGCCGGGTCGCCAGCGTCGTCCGGATCGAGGCCACCAACGGCATCGCCGCTGGTGCGGGGTCGGCCAGGGCCGTCTCGGGGATGCGGGTCGGCACGAGCAGCAGCGCGAGCGCCAGCACCCCGAACCCCACCGCCATCGCGCTCGTGCCGAAGGCTTCCACGATCGGTCCCGACCCGATCAGCGCCACGCCCGCGCCGACCAGCGTCGCGACCGCTTTTGCCGTCGCGAGGTCCACCCGCTCGCGGACCGTGCCACCGAGATCGGCCAGCAACGCCAGGTACGGCCCGACGTAGGCCGTGAACAGCGCGAAGTACAGCGCCAGAAGGACGCCGAGGTGCAGCGCGTTCCACCCCGACCGGCCATCGACCGGCGGGAAGAACAGCGCCACGAACACCAGGACGTACGGGGTCGCGCTGACCAGCAGGAACGGGATCCGGCGGCCCCGTCGGCCGCGGTGGCTGTCGGACCAACGCGCAATCACCGGATCGGCGACGGCATCGACCATCCGACCAGCGAACATGATGGCGCCGAACGTCAGCGGCAGCAGGAGGGGTTCCCCGCCGTCCGGTGCCGTCACGTAGGCGACGTACAGCCACGTCAGCACCAGCCGATCGACCAGTACCCAGCCGGTGCCGCCGACGCCGTAGGCCAGCACGACCGACCGAGGCAGGCCCGTCGACTCGGTGGCCGTCACCGACCTAGAAGACGTCGTGCGGCACGTAGCCGCCGTACTCGTCGCGCAGCACGTCGCAGACCTCCTGCAGCGTGGCCCGACGCTTGAGCGCCTCGCGCATCGGCACCAGCAGGTTGTCGTCGCCGGCCGCGACCTTGCGCACGTCATCGAGGGACGCCGCGACCGCGGCCTGGTCACGTTCCTGCTTGACCCGGTCGATCCGCGCGATCTGCTCGTCCCGGATCGCTTCGTCGATGCGCTGCAGGTCCGGTTGGACGTTCTCGTCGAGTTGGAACCGGTTGACCCCCACGACGACCTGGTCGCCGGCGTCGATGTCCTTCGCGAGCTGGTAGGCGGCCTTCTCGATCTCGGTCTTCTGGTAGCTCTCCTCGATCGCGCTGACCGCCCCACCGCGCTCGTCGATGATGTCGAGGTACTCCCTGGCCTCCTGCTCGATCCGATCGGTGATCGACTCGATCAGGTAGGAGCCGGCCAGCGGATCGACGCTGGCCGGCACGTCGGTCTCGTGTGCGATGACCTGCTGGGTTCGCAACGCCAGCCGGGCGCTCTGCTCGGTCGGCAGCGCCAGGGCCTCGTCGTAGCTGTTGGTGTGCAGGCTCTGGGTGCCGCCGAGCGTCGCCGCCAACGCCTGGATCGTCACCCGCGCGAGGTTGACCTCCGGCTGTTGGGCCGTGAGCTGCACGCCAGCGGTCTGGGTGTGGAACCGCAGCATCTGGCTCTTCTCGTCCTGCGCCCCGAACCGGTCGCGCATGATCGAGGCCCACAGCCGTCGTGCCGCACGGAACTTGCCGATCTCCTCGAGCAGGGTCGAGCGCGCCACGAAGAAGAAGCTCAACCTCGGCGCGAACGCGTCGACCTCCAGCCCGGCGTCGAGCGCGGCCTCCACGTAGGCGATGCCGTTGGCCAGCGTGAACGCGATCTCCTGCACCGGCGTCGCCCCGGCCTCACCCATGTGGTAGCCGGAGATCGAGATCGTGTTGAACCGCGGCAGGGCTTGCGCGCAGTAGCCGAACGTGTCGGCGATGAGCCGCAGGGAGGGCACCGGCGGGTAGATGTAGGTCCCGCGCGCGATGTACTCCTTGAGCACGTCGTTCTGGATCGTGCCGCGCAGCTCGGTCGGATCGACCCCCTGCTCCTCACCGGCGATCTGGTACATCAGCAACAGGAGGCTGGCCGGGGCGTTGATCGTCATCGACGTGGACACCTCGCCGAGCGGGATGCCGTCGAACAGCCGGTGCATGTCCTCCACGGTGTCGATCGCGACCCCGACCTTGCCGACCTCACCCTCCGCCAGCGACGCCGAGGAGTCGTAGCCCATCTGCGTGGGCAGGTCGAAGGCGACCGAGAGGCCCGTCGTGCCCTGCTCGAGCAGGTAGCGGTAGCGACGGTTGGACTCCTCCGCGGTCGACATGCCCGCGTACTGGCGCATCGTCCAGTGACGTCCCCGGTACATGGTCGGGTAGATGCCACGCGTGAAGGGGTATTCGCCCGGTTGACCGAGCTGCTCGGCCGGGTCGAAGCCCTCAAGGTGCTCCGGCCCGTACACAGCGTCGAACGGGAACCCGCTGACGCTCATCGGTTCGTCGGCCATCACCGCCTCCGGTCGCGAGCGCTCAGCCGGCCTTGCGGCCGGCGAACGTCGCCTTGCGGTAGTCCTTGTTCATCATCGCGATGAAGTCGATCGAGATGCCCTTCGGGCACGCCGCCTCGCACTCGCCCATGTTGGTGCAGGATCCGAAGTGCTCCTCCATGACCTCGACCATTCCCAACGTCCGCTGGTAGCGCTCCGGTTGGCCCTGCGGCAGGACGTTGAGCTGGGAGATCTTCGCGGAGGTGAACAGCTGCGCGGCACCGTTCGGACACGCCGCCACGCACGCACCGCAACCGATGCAGGCGGCCGCGTCCATCGCCAGGTCCGCGGTCTCCTTGGGCACCGGCGTGAGGTTGGCGTCCGGGGCCGAGCCGGTGTCGACGGTGACGTAGCCGCCGGCCTCGATGATGCGGTCGAACGCTGACCGGCCGACCACCAGGTCCTTGATGATCGGGAAGCCGGCGGCACGGAACGGCTCGATGACCAGCTCGTCGCCGTCGGAGTAGGTCCGCATGTGCAGCTGGCACGTGGCCGTCCCCAGCTCCGGACCGTGCGCGCGCCCGTTGATCATCAGCCCGCACGTGCCGCAGATGCCCTCGCGGCAGTCGTGCATGAACTCGATCGGCTCCTCGCCTTCGGCGACGAGCTCCTCGTTGACGGTGTCGAGCATCTCGAGGAACGAGGAGTCCTCGGAGATGCCCTTGGCCTCGTAGGTCTCGAAGCGGCCCGGAGCATCCGGCCCCGCCTGCCGCCAGACGCGGAGGGTGAGGTTCACTTGTAGCTCCTCTGCGTGAGCGTCACGTACTCGAAGTCGAGCTGCTCGCGATGCTCGGTCGGGTCGCCCGGATCGCCGGTCCACTCCCATGCGGTCACGTGAGCGAAGTTCTCGTCGTCGCGCTGGGCCTCGCCGTCATCGGTCTGGTGCTCCGCCCGGAAGTGCCCGCCGCACGACTCCTCACGGACCAGGGCGTCCTTGCACATCAGTTCGGCCAGTTCGAAGAAGTCGGCGACGCGGCCGACCTTCTCCAACGAGCTGTTGAGCGACTCGGCCGAGCCGAGGACGCGCACGTCCCGCTCGAACTCCGCCCGCAGGGCCGGGATCTCCGAGAGCGCCTTCTCCAGGCCCTCCTTGGTGCGTTCCATCCCGCAGTAGTCCCACAGGAGTTTGCCGAGCTCGCGGTGGAACCAGTCCACCGACCGCGTGCCGTTGGTGTTGAGGTACTTCTCGATCCGAGCCTGCACGTCCTGCTCGGCCTGGTCGAACTCCGGTGCGGAGGTCTCGACCTTGGGCTGGCCGAGCATCGGCGCCAGGTAGTCACCGATCGTGTACGGCAGGACGAAGTAGCCGTCGGCCAGGCCCTGCATCAGCGCGGATGCACCCAGCCGGTTGGCGCCGTGGTCGGAGAAGTTCGACTCGCCGATCGAGAACAGCCCCGGGATCGTGGTCTGCAGGTGGTAGTCCACCCACAGGCCGCCCATCGTGTAGTGCGGCGCCGGGTAGATGCGCATCGGGACCTCGTAGGGGTCCTCGCCGGTGATGCGCTCGTACATCTCGAACAGGTTGCCGTACTTGTCGGCGACCGCGTCGTGGCCGAGCCGTTCCATCACGTCGGCGAAGTCGAGGTACACGCCGTTCTTGAGCGGACCGACCCCCTTGCCCTCGTCCACCACCACCTTGGCGGCACGCGAGGAGATGTCGCGTGGTGCGAGGTTGCCGAAGGCGGGGTAGCGACGCTCGAGGTAGTAGTCGCGTTCTTCCTCGGGGATGTCCGCCGGGTGGCGCGACTCGTCCGGATCTTCGGGCACCCAGATGCGGCCGTCGTTGCGCAGCGACTCCGACATCAAGGTCAGCTTCGACTGGAACTCGTCGGAGGACGGGATCGCGGTCGGGTGGATCTGCGTGAACGACGGGTTGGCGAAGAACGCGCCCTTGCGATGGGCCCGCCAGGCGGCGGTGACGTTGGACGCCATCGCCATCGTGGACAGGAAGAACGCGTTGGCGTACCCGCCGGTCGCCAGCACCGTGGCGTGCGCGGAGTGGCGGGTGATCTCCCCGGTCACCAGGTCACGGACGACGATGCCGGCCGCCTTGCCGTCGACGACCACCAACTCGAGCATCTCCGATTTGGTGATCAGTTCGACGTTGCCTTCCTTCACCTGTCGCGACAGCGCCTGGTACGCGCCGAGCAGCAGCTGCTGGCCGGTCTGCCCCCGGGCGTAGAAGGTGCGACTGACCTGGGCACCACCGAACGAGCGGTTGTCCAGCAGCCCGCCGTACTCCCGGGCGAACGGCACACCCTGCGCGACGCACTGGTCGATGATGCTGTTGGACACCTCAGCCAGGCGGTGGACGTTGGCCTCGCGGGAGCGGTAGTCGCCGCCCTTGACGGTGTCGTAGAACAGCCGGAAGACCGAGTCACCGTCGCCGTGGTAGTTCTTGGCGGCGTTGATGCCGCCCTGCGCGGCGATCGAGTGCGCACGACGGGCGGAGTCGTGGTAGGTGAAGACCTTCACCTTGTAGCCGAGTTCGCCGAGGGTCGCGGCAGCCGACGCGCCGGCCAGCCCGGTACCGACGATGATGATCTCGAACCGGCGCTTGTTGTTCGGGTTGACCAGCTTCATGTCGAACTTGTGGTCTTCCCACTTCGACTCGAGCGGCCCGTCGGGCACCCTGCTGTCGAGGACGGTCATCGCGAGCTCCCTTGGCTGTCGGCCAGGCGGTTCGACGGGTGCACCGCACGACGACGGTGCACCGGTGGTTCGGTGCCGTCAGTCGATGATCCCGGTCAGCACCGCGATCGGGAACGACAGGTTGCCGCCGATCACCACCACGGTGAAGCCGACGGCCAGCATCCGGCGCCAGTGGTTGAAGCGGCGGCTGACCCAACCCATCGACTGGAACAGGCTCCAGACCCCGTGGTAGAGGTGCACCCCGAGCGCGAGGTTGGCGACCAGGTAGAAGGCGGAGATCGCCGGTACCTGGAAGCTGGCGACCACCCGCTCGTAGATGCTCGCGCCTTCGGGCGCCGGGTTGACCCACCCCCACGTGAAATCGGCGAGGTGGTAGATCACGAACAGCAGCACGATCACGCCGGTCCAGCGCATCGTCCGGGCGGCGAAGTCCGCGGCGACGAAGTCACGCTTCGAGCGGTAGCGCTCCGGACGCGCCTTGCGGTTCATCGCGGTCAGCTGCG
The DNA here is from genome assembly GCA_007121785.1 of Nitriliruptoraceae bacterium. Classification (GTDB taxonomy): domain Bacteria; phylum Actinomycetota; class Nitriliruptoria; order Nitriliruptorales; family Nitriliruptoraceae; genus SKTG01. The sequence continues at coordinate 6,216 of SKJX01000022.1, read as the reverse complement.
CCGCAGCGACCACGTGCAGGACCAGGGCGATCACCAGCACGACCCGCATCAGGTTGAGCGTCGCGCTCTCCGGCATGATCGGGTAGAGCAACCGGCGCAGGAAGTCCGCGTAGGTGTTGAACTCCTCCGCACCCTGGTAGAGCTTGAGGTTGCCCAGCATGTGGGCCAACACGTAGCCCATGAAGATCAGGCCCGTGATCGCCATCACGTACTTCTTGCCCAACGCGGAGCGGTAGAGCTCCACCAGGAAGGGCGTGCGGGAGGATCTCGCCGGTGCGGTCGTTTGCATCGTCGTCATCCAGCTCCTGCGCGTCCCGGTTCACCCGCCCCGGGAGTCACGGTGGGTCCAGATCGTCGCCGAAGACGTGTCGGACGCCTCGTACGCCGGTCGCGGGCCCACCCACCGGTCCGGCCCGCTCCGTGTGCGGCAGCCTAGCAGCGGCCCGGGTCGACCCCGGTGCCGAGCACCGACGCCACCACCTCGACGTCACGCTGGCTCCGGTCCTTCCCTCCGGAGCCACAGCCTGCTTCGATCGCGGCCGAGCACACCCTGGGGAGGGAGACCGCATGACCGCCAACGGCATGAGCCCGTTCGAGGCCGTCAACCACTTCTTCCGGCGAGCCGCCGAGTTGGAGCAACTCAGCGACGATGCCATCGACGTCATGTGCGGCACCTACCGCGAGATCCAGGCGCAGATCGCGGTCCCCCGCGATGACGGGTCGATGCTGGTCACCAACGGCTACCGCGTCCAACACAACGGCGCCCGCGGACCCTACAAAGGCGGGATCCGCTACCACCCCGACGCCGACCTGGACGAGGTCCGAGCGCTGGCGTCGCTGATGACCTGGAAGACCGCGCTGGTCGACATCCCGTTCGGTGGCGCCAAGGGTGGGGTGCAGGTCGACGCCTCCGAGCTCTCCCAGAAGGAGCTCGAACGCGTCACCCGCCGCTACACCGACCAGATCGGCCTGGTCATCGGCCCCACCCGCGACATCCCGGCACCGGACATGAACACCAACGCGCAGACGATGAGCTGGATCGTCGACCAGTACGGCCGCAAGAACGGGCACACGACCCAGATCGTCACCGGCAAGCCGGTCGAGCTCGGTGGCTCGTGGGGGCGCGAGGAAGCCACCGGCCGCGGCGTGATCATCACGATGGACGAAGCCGTCAAGGAACTCGGCTACACCGACCCCAGCGAGGTCCGCGTCGCCATCCAGGGCTTCGGCAACGTGGGCTCGTGGGCCGCGCGCATCGCCGTCGACCACGGGTACCGCGTCGTGGCGATCAGCGACGTCAACGGCGGGGTCCACCGTGACGCCGGCATCGACATCGACAAGGCCGTCCACCACGTGAAGGAGACCGGCTCGGTCATCGAGCTACCCGGGACCGAACCGGTCGACAACGACGACCTGATCGAACTGGACGTCGAGGCGCTGATCCCGGCCGCCCTCGGCGAGGTCATCACGATGGACAACGTCGACCGCATCCAGGCCGACCTGATCATCGAGGCAGCGAACCATCCGGTCACCCCGCTGGCCGACGACACCCTGAAGGACCGCGGCTGCCTGGTGGTGCCCGACATCCTCGCCAACGCCGGCGGGGTGATCGTCAGCTACTACGAGTGGGTCCAGAACAACCAGGAGATCCGCTGGGAGCACGCGGACGTCAACCACCGCCTGGAGAAGAAGCTACGCGAGTCCTACCGGCAGTGCCGCGACTTCCAGCACGACCACGAGGACGACCACCTCAGCTTCCGCGAAGCCGCCTTCGCCCTGGCCGTCGACCGGGTCGTCCGGGTCGCCGAACTGCGGGGGTACCTCTGATCGGCGCCGCGGTCAGGCCCCCAGCAGGCGCCGCAACGTCCGCGCCACCGGGCCGGGCGGCGTCGGCTCCCAGTCGTCGGGCACCTGACCGGGCGCCACCTCGACGACCTCGAGGACCACGTCGTCGCGGGTCGGGTTGATCAACGCGACGTCGCCGACACGCACGGTGGGGACCGTCTCGTTGCCGTCCGCGACGCTGCGCACGAACGCGGCGCCCTCGTCCATCTCGTAGATGTTGACCCGCTCGTGCGGCAGGCCGAGCTCCGCCAGATCACGGAGCAGCCGGGTGCAGAACCCACAGCCGGGGCGCCAGTAGACGGTCGTCGCTGGCTCGGTGCTCGAGGGCTCGGTCACGTAGGGGCTCCAGGGTCGTCCACCCCGCCAACGCCCACCTCGGCCACCACCTTCCGTACCGCGGCGAGCACCGCCTCCGGCCGGTCGCGCTGGATGGAGTGGCCCGCCCCGACGACGACCTCCGCGGTCACCCGCGCGCCGGCGGTCGGCTGGTCGGCGAGGTGGTGCGCCAGCGCTGCGTCCAGGTACGCGTCACCGACCGCGGGGTCCGCGGCCAGCAGATGGGTACGGGCGTGCCACCTCGACGGCCGGTCGGTCAGGTCCCACGGATCGTTCTGATCCAGCACGGCGTCGGCCACGTCCGGCGTGAACAGCCGGGTAGCGAGCACCTTGCGCCACACGTCGCGCTCGTCCCACGCCGGGTGGTCGCGACGGATCGCCTCCGGATCGACGCCGCCGGCCTGCTCGCGCGAACTGCGACGCAGCGCTTCCCGGTCCTCCGGCACCAACGTCAGCACCGGGTCGATGAGGATGGCGGCGGCCACCTCCACGTCCGAGGCCAGCAGCTCAGCGGCGATCGCCCCGCCCAGGGAATGACCGACCACCAGGTCCCAGCCGTCGCCGACCGCGGCGGCGTCCGCCGCCAGGTGTCCCAGCGTGAACCCTTCGGCCATGGGGCTCCGACCATGGCCCCGCAGGTCCGGCGCGATGACCAGCCAGCCGTCCTCCGCAAGCTGCGACGCCAGCCGCCACCACGTCGCTCCGTCCGAGCCGAGCCCGTGCAGCAGCAGCGCACGCCGGCCCCCGTCGGTGTTCCAGACGTGGCTCTGTAGGCGCAGGGCGGCGACCACCTCGATGTCCTCGTCGGCGGCTCTGGGGCGTGAGGGGCAAGGGGCGGGGTGCGGATTGGGGTGCGGATTGGGTGCGGAGCGGCGTGCGAGGCGGGGCGGGGCGGTGGGAGTGACGGGCCGGTCGGAGCACGCGGGCTCGGCGGGTCGCGCCGTCAGGCGGCGTGAGGTGGGAGCAGGCCCATCGCCTCCTTGGCGCGTTGCAGCGTCGGCGCGGCGATCTCGCGGGCACGGTCGGCGCCGACCGCCAGGAGCCGGGCCACCTCGCCGGGGTCGTCAACCAACTGCGCGTGGCGATCCTGGATCGGCTTGAGCGTCTCGATCACCGACTCCGCGACCGCCGTCTTGAACGTGCCGTAGCCCTGTCCGTCGTACTCCTGGGCCAGGTCGTCGACACCGCGGCCCGTGGTGGCGGCCAGGATCTCCAGCAGGTTGGACACCCCCGGCTTCTCCTCGCGGTCGTGGCGGATGTCGGTCGCCGAGTCGGTCTGCGCGCTCTTGAACTTCTTCTCGATGCGCTTGGGGTCGTCGAGCACGTAGACGATGCCCTTCTCGCTGGACGCTGACTTGGACATCTTCACCGTCGGGTCCTGCAGGTCCATCACGCGCGCCGCTGCTCGCGGGTGGACGGCCTTCGGCAGCGTGAACACCTCCCCGAACCGGTGGTTGAACCGCTGCCCGATGTCGCGAGCGAGTTCGATGTGGTGGCGCTGGTCGTCGCCGACGGGCACCTCGTCGGTGTGGTAGAGCAGGATGTCCGCCGCCTGCAGCACCGGGTAGTCGAACAACCCGACGCTGACCGACTCGCCCTTGCCCGCCGACTTCTCGCGGAACTGCGGCATCTTGTTCAACTCGCCGAACCCCGAGACGCAGTTGAACAGCCACGTGCACTCCGCGTGCTCGTGCAGATGCGACTGGACGAACAGGATCGAGCGCTCCGGATCCACCCCGACGGCCAGCATCCCGGTGGCCAGCTCCACGGTGCGTTCGCGCAGCCGCTCCGGCTCGTGCTCCGTCGGACTGGTGATCGCGTGCAGATCGACCACGCAGTACACGCAGTCACGGTCCTCCTGCATCCGCACCCAGTTGACCCACGCCCCGAGCAGGTTGCCCAGGTGGGCGTCGCCGGAGGGCTGCATGCCGGAGAACACACGGGTCACGTCGGGCCTCGCAGGATCGCATCGGGACGTCGAGCAGCGGCAACGGTAGCGTCGGCCCCGACGTTGCCGGCACCGCGTAGGCCGCGAGGCCCGGAGGCGCGGCCCGGGGGCGAGATCCAGGGGCGAGTCCCGGGGGGCGCAGCCCAGGGGCGAGGGCCGGGGGCGAGGGCCGCCTGGCGGGGGAGGAGAAGGCGTGGACGGCATCGACCTCCCCGACCTGACCGACGGGAGGTTGCGTCTGCGCCCACCCGAGGAACGCGACGTCGCCCGCGTCACCGCCATCTGCCAGGACGTCGAGGTGCAGCGCTGGACACGGGTCCCGGTCCCCTACACCGAGGACGACGCCCGCCGGTTCGTGCAGTTCTCGTCGGACGGGCTCAGCCACGGCACCGGCGTCCGCCTGGTGGCGGTCGCTGCTGGCGCCGACGGGGTGCTCGGGCCGGACGCCGCACCGGACGGCGACGCGGACGCTGACGCGGATGTGCCGCCGGACGCAGGCGAGGACGCCGCACCGGACGGCGACGAGGGCGCCGTGTCGGACGTCGTGCTCGGGGCCGCAGGGATCGACATCCACCGGCGGGACCTCAGTGGCGAACTCGGCTACTGGGTGGCACCCGATGCCCGCCGCCGGGGGATCGCCACACGCTCCAGCCGGCTGCTGCTTCGCTTCGCCTTCGGCCCGCTGCAGCTCGGCTACGTGGGCCTGTGGGCCGCCGCCGACAACCCCGGCTCCAACGCGGTCGCCCGTTCGCTCGGGTTCACGTTCGAGGGCACGGCCCGAGACGCATTCCTCTTGGGCCTCCCCGGTGAGCCGGACCGGGTCCGCGGCGACGCCAACCGGTGGGGCCTGCGTCCGGAGGAGCTGACCTGACCGCGCCCGAGTCACGGGCTCGCCGGTTCTCCACAGCTGGTCCGGATCCAACGGTGGGATGAAGCACCCGGCTGCGATACTTCCCTCCTGATGCACACCACCACCTCCCCTCCGACCGCCGTTCCCGCCACCGCGCGGGCATCTGGCCGTGACCGGGTGTCGCCACCCGCGCCGGCAGGGTCGCCCGCGCCGGTGGGTCAGCCCGCGCTTGCAAGGCCGCCCGCGTCGGTGGGTGACGCGCCGGCGTCGCATCCGGTGTGGGCGGTCCCGCCGGCGTCCTCGCCGGTGGATGTGGCCGGGCTGGCGGCGACTGCCCGGTGCGACGAGCCGTTGGCGACGGGTTTCCCGATCCTGGCCGAGGTACCGGAACTCGGGCAGGTACTGGCTGCGGCACAGGCGGTGGACCGGCTGGTCGCCCAGCTGATCGGCGGGCTGCTGGAGCTGACCGAACACGATGTGGCCGAGACGGCCACCGGGGTCGCGATCGATCAGTGGTTGGCGTTGGTCGCCGGCCGCACCCATGCCGATCGGCGGATGCTGCTGACCACCTGCGACGCGATGCGCCGCCTGCCGGCCCTGCGCTCAGCGTTCATCAACCGGGGCACCGTGTCGTGGGCGCAGGTCCGTGCGGTGGTGCTGCGGGTGGTGCGGCTGCCCCACCGGCTCGATGACATCGTCGACCACGCCATCGGCGAGGCCATCGTGCGCTCGACCCGGCACAGCGACCCGGATGAGCTGGTCGGTGCGATCAACATCGCGATCTCCTCGCTGGAAGCCGGCGCCGCCGCGGACGAGCCCGACCCGACCCCCTCCGACGCGCAACCCCGTGAGTTCCTTGCGTTGCAGCCACGGCTGGACGGCACCGGCGGCCAGATCTACGGCGAGTACAACGCCGTCAACTTCGCCACCCTCGACGCCGCGCTCGCCCCCGACCGGCGCGACCTCGATGACGCGGCCGCCAGCGACCGCAGCAGCGACAACCTCGGCGCCGACGATGGCAGTGATGCCGACGTCGACCGCGACGGCGACCGGATGCGGCTACGGGCACGGCCGGGCCGGTGGGATCACGGCTCGGTCGGCCGTGCCCGTGCCCAACGGCTGATCGACCTGCTCACCAACGGCGACCGCGACGACCGCGACGGCGATCGCGACGACGGGGGTACCGGTGGCCCTGGCGGTCGAGCCGCCGGCCGCCCGCAGCTGCTGGTCCGCATCG
>SKJX01000177.1 GCA_007121785.1 Nitriliruptoraceae bacterium | reverse complement strand
GTCCGCTCGACGGCGGGCTCCCACCGGGTGGGCCACCGGCCGGGGGCGGACCAGCCTGGCCACCGTCGGCGGGATGCCCGGACGCACCGGCACCGCCCGTCGCGCCGGTGTCGGCGCCGGGGGCGTCACCCGGTTCCGACGATCCCGGCGCCTCGGAGGCCGTCGAGGAGGTCTCCCTCGCCGGCGGCGGAGGCGGTCCGTCCGCGACGGCGGCGCCGGTGGTCACGCCAGCGAAGGCCGGACCTCCGGTGGGCCGGTCCGACGCGGTCGCCTCGCCGCAGACGGCGCAGTTCGTCTCGGTCGGTTCGAGGTTGGCCCCGCAGGTCACGCAGGTCATGGTCGTCCTCCTCGGACACGGTTGGCTCGTTGTCCCCACGGTCGCACGAGGAGGGACGCCCCGCCATCGGGGACCACCCTGAACCGGTCGGCCGATCACCAGGGTGCCGGCCAGGGGCCGATCCGTCGTCGTCCGCACCTGAGGCAGCTGCGTAGGCCCCTCCCCGCGGCGTGGAGGTGCCGGCCGTCGCCCGAGGCCACCACCTCGATGTGGCCACGAGACGGACGAGGGACGGCCCGCAGGCCGCCCCTCGTCCGGTGGTTCACGCATGCATCACGGGATGATGCACGGCTCGGTGTAGTCGAACGCGTCCGCGGTCTCGCCGGTGTAGTCCGTAGCGATCGTCTCGAGCAGCGAGTCGACCTCGCTGTTCGGCCGGTTCACCGTCGCGACCCTCGGTGCGCCCTCGTCACCGTCGAGCGAGAAGTCCCGGTCGGGCAGCGCTCCCTCGTAGTCGACCACCATCTCGTCCGTCGCCGCACGCAGACCCTCACGGGTGAGGTCACCGTTGGCGGCCGCGTCCTGCAGGCCGGTCAGCAGCGGGTAGCTCCAGATCCAGCCGAAGGTGTAGCCGTCGTTGTTCGGCATCTCCCCGTCGAGGGCCTCCTGCATCGCGGCGTGCGCGTCGGAGTCGCCGTCGAACGGCTCCCACGATCCGATGTGCAGGAACGCGGCCTCCAGTGCCGGAGCCGCCGGGCTGTCCATGATGCCCGGGTTCCAGGTGGGCACCGCACCGATGAACTGGCCCTCGAAGCCTTCGGCGACCGCGCCGCCGACGATCTCGGCCGCCTCGGCCGGGCCGACGGCCAGGCCGACGACGTCCGCACCGGATTCGAGCACGGCGCCGACCGCAGCGTCCTGGTTGCCGACCAGCGCGTTGGTGCCGGTCTCCGCGAACCCGAGGTGCTCCGCGCCGGTCGCTTCGGCCCACGCCTCCGCGCCGGCGTTGAAGTCGCCGCCGTAGTCACCAGGGAACCCGACCACGAACACCGAGTCGAAGTCCATGACCTCGTCGGCGACGTAGTCCAGGCCGAGGTGCGCCTCCATGCAGTAGGAGTAACCCGAGTCGAGGATCAGGCCCTGGTCCTGGTCACGGAACTGCTGGCCCGACCACCAGCCGGCGGGGAGGCCGACGACATTGTCGATGTCCATGTCGGGCAGGATCGCCTCCGTCGGCGGGGTCCCCAGGGTCTGGGCGAGCGCGAGGATGTTCGGCTCGATCGAGCGGTACTCCGAGCTGTGGGTCTGCGGGTCGTAGAACGTGTCACGGGTGTACTCCGTGACGTTGACGTCGAACTGACCAGCGATGCCACCATCCTCGTTGACCCGCTTCCAGAAGTCCTCCTGACCCGCGACGACCTCGACACCGAGCGGCGCGAACGGTCCCTCGCTCAGGTCCGAAAGGATCCCGAGGTAGATGCACCCGTTGTCGGGGTTGACCTCCTCGGGACACGGCTCCTCGGTGATGCCGAGCCCGGTCTCGATCTCCTCCGGGGCCGCATCCTCCTCCTCAGCGTCGTCAGCTTCGTCGTCGACGTCGTCAGGTTCGTCGTCGACGACCTCCTCGTCGTCATCCGGCGCGTCGGGCTCGTCGACGTCCTCGCCGTTGCCGCACGCCGCGAGCACCAGCGCCACGACGCTGAGCGTTGCGGCGTGACGCCGCCAGCTCGTGAGTTTGCTCATCCCTGGACCTCCCGGTCGTCAAGGCTCCCGAAACCGTTCAGCGATCGCTGAACGGACACCTACCGGACGTCGTGCGTTCGCGACCGATGCGGGTCCTCGCCCGTCCTGGCACCGCGGCGACGTCCTCGTTGCTCCCGAGGTCCCTCCCGAACCTCTGTCGTTCGCCGGCAGCGTACTACTACCGGGCTCGTAGTTGCTGGGATCGTGCGCGGTCGCGCCACGCCGATCGACAGGACCGCGGGCTCGCTCAGGTCCTTCCGGGTCGCTCAGTACGAGAACGGCCACGCCTTCCAGTAGTTGCGGATGCGTAACCACAGGCCGAAGAGACCGCGCGGCTCGAGGATCAGGAACAGCACGATCAGGACACCGAACAGCACCCCCTCGAGTTGCTGGACGCTGAGCAGCGCGCCGTCGCCGATCAGGGGCAGCGATGGTGCGAACATCTCGACCAGCCGGGGCATGAGCACGACGAAAGCGGCACCGATGATCGATCCCGACATCGTTGCGACACCACCGATCAGCACGATCGCCAGGAACTCCACCGACAACAGGAGCCCCCCCAACCCACCGAAGTTCTCCGGCGTGACCTGCCCGAAGGAGACCGCGAGCAGCCCCCCTGCCACGCCGGCGTAGAACGACGACACCCCGAATGCGAGCACCTTCGTCCGCAGCAGCGGGACACCCATCACCTCCGCCGCGATGTCCCGGTCACGGACGGCGGCGAACGCGCGCCCCCACCGCGAGCGCGCCAGGTTGCGGCCCAAGACCGCCATGACGAACAGCAGCAGGAACGTGAACAGGTACCAGGGGGTCTCCCGATCGAGCTGGACCCCGAGGATCTCCTGCGGGTGGAACAACCCGAAGCCGAGGATCTCCGGGTCCGGACCGCGCCGCCCGACGCCCTGCCCGCCGCTGAGCGACCGCAGTTCCTTGAACAGGTGCTCGCCGATGAACACCAGCCCGAGCGTGAGGATCGCGAGGTAGAGGCCCCGCACCCGCGCCGCCAGCGGTGCGACCAACAGCCCCAGGGCCATCGCCACCAGGCCGGAGACGGGCAGCCAGATCAACAGGTCCAACTCGAACCCGACGACGTTCTGGGTGGGCATGCCGCCGAGGACCGATGCCGTCAGCGCGCCGACCCCTACGAAGAACGCGTGCCCCAGCGAGACCTGGCCGGCGTACCCGGTGAGCAGGTTCAGGCCGATCCCGCCGATCGCCAGCACGAACACCAGGGTGAGATCCGCCTGGTGCGACCGCGTCACGAACGGCAGGAAGGGGGTCACCAGGACGGCGGCGACCAGCAGGATCGTCCAGAACCGCTTGGACGGGGTGTTCCAGATCGCCTGGTCCGCGGCGTAGTCGGTGTAGAGCGCAGGACGTCCCCGCAACGTCGCTCGCACGGCTTTGGGGGAGGCGGTGCCGCCACGCGGTCCGGTCATACCCGCTGCACCTCCGGGGTGCCGTAGAGGCCGTACGGCCGGACCATCAGGGCAAGCATCATGATGAGGTAAGGCACGACGAGGTAGACGTTCTCGCCGACGGTCGGCGTCAAGGTCGAGTTGAAGCTCAGGGCGGTCGCTTCGGCTACTCCGATGATCAGCCCCGCGACGACGGAGCCCTTGATCGAGTCGAGGCCGCCGAGGATGATCACGGGCAACGCCTTGAGGGCGATGAACGCGTCCAGCGGCACGGTCCCACCGGACCCGGCACTGATCATCACGCCGGCCAGGGCGGCGAGCGCCCCGGAGATCGCCCAGGACAACCCGAACATCCGGCCGACGTTGACCCCCTGGGCCAGCGAGGTCTCCTGATCCATAGCGGTCGCCCGCATCGCCAGGCCGACCTTGGATCGCTGGAGGAACAGCCCCGTCAGCCCGATGGCGCCCAGCGAGATCAGGGTCCGGGCGATATCGACCTGCCGGAACTGCAGGTCACCCACGATGATCCGTTCGAATCCCCACGGCTCGCCGGTACTGATCGGGTTCGAGCCAATCAACCGGAACGACAGGATGAACAGGGCGAAGAAGACACCGACGGTCACCATCGCGGCGGAGAACGGGGGCTCCCCGACCATCGGGCGCAGCGCCACCCGCTCGGTCAGCGCACCGATCAACGCCATCGTTCCCATCGCCGCCAACACCGCCAAGGGGAACGGCACCCCCGCGTTGTGGACGTACAGGGCGGTGAAGTAGGCACCCAGGATCATCAGGGCGGGCTGCGCGAAGTTCACCACGTCGGTCGCGCGGTAGATGATCACGAACCCCACGGCGAGCAACGCGTAGGTGCTCCCGATGCCAACGCCTCGGACCAGGACGCTGAGGAAGACCGCCAGCAACTCCACGTCAGCTGACCTCCTGGCTGTCGTCGGGAACCGGCGCCCGCGCCGAGGCGTGGACCTCGCTCATGTCACCACCGGGGTACTCGGTGCCGCCCCCGTACATGTCGTCGACCAGATGCGCGAACATCTCGTGCATCGAGGCGCGCTTGACCTTCTGCGTCGCGGTCAGTTCGCCGTCCTCGTGGTCGAGTTCCTTGGGCATCATCCGGAACTTGCGGACGTTCTCCACCCGCGCGAACCGCTCGTTGGTCTCCTTGATGGCGTCCTGGACGAGCTTGAGCACCTCCGGCTTCTCCGAGAGGTCCCGGTAGGTGGTGTAGGGGAGCTTGCGACGCTGCGCCCAGTCGCCGACCGACTCGTACTCGATGCCGACCAGGGCGGTGAGGTACGGCTTGCCGTCGCCGATGATCACGACCTCCTTGATGAACGGTGAGGTCTTGATCGAGTTCTCGATCTCCGATGGCGAGATGTTCTTGCCACCCGCGGTGATGATGATGTCCTTGAGCCGATCGACGATCTTCAGGTGGGTGCCGTCGACCCATTCGCCGACATCGCCGGTGTGCAGCCAGCCCTCGTCGTCGAGCGTCTCCGCGGTCTTGTCCGGCTTGTTCCAGTACCCCGCGAAGGTCCCCGGATGCCGGGTGAGGATCTCACCGGTCTGCTCGTCGAGCTTCACCTCGCAACCTGGCTGCGGCTCGCCGACGGTGCCGAGCTTGACCCGTCCCGGCTTGTTGACGGTCGCGACCGCGGAGTTCTCGGTCATCCCATAGATCTCGTAGATGGGGACACCGATGCCGAAGAAGAACTTCAGCACCTCCGGCGCGATGGCGGCGGCACCGGACCCGGCAGCACGCACCTTGCGCAGACCGATCCGGTCGCGCAACGCTCGGAAGAGGAACGGGTAGCCGAGGCCGTACAGCAGCCGCGTCTTCGCGGTGTGGTTCCCGCCGTTGGCGACCATGTCGTCACCGATGCGGGTCGCCAGCGCCATACCGCCGCGGTACACCGCCTTCTTGAGCGGCGATGCCGCGTTCATCTTGATGAAGATCGAGGCCTGCATCTTCTCCCAGATGCGCGGCACGGCGAAGAAGAGGGTCGGCTGCACCTCCGCCAGGTTGGCCTGCACGGTCTCGATCGATTCCGCGAAATGGATCGTGACGCCGGCCTCCGCGTTGGTCCAGGTCGTCGCGGCCCGCTCGGCGACGTGGCACAGCGGCAGGTACGACAGCGCGACGTCATCGGGGCTGGCCGGTGGCGAGTAGATGCCACCTTCGCGGACCAGGACGTGGACGGCGAACTCGATGTTGCCGGCTGTCAGCATCGCGCCCTTGGGTGGGCCGGTCGTGCCCGAGGTGTAGATCAGGGTCGCGATGTCCCCCGCCTCGGCCTCGGACATGCGTCGATCGATCAGCTCGGGGTGCTGTTCACGGTGCACCCGGCCGCGCTCGAGGAAATCCTCCCAGCTCATCAGCTTCGGGTGGTCGTAGTCCCGGACCCCGCGCGGCTCGAGGAAGACGATCGTCTCCAGCGCCGGGCAGTCGGCCTCGACCTCGAGCACCTTGTCCACCTGCTCTTGATCCTCGGCGATCAGCACCTTGGAACTGGAGTCGTTGAGCAGGTAGGCGACCTCGGGCGCAGGGTTGGTCGGGTACAGCCCCATCGTGATCGCCCGGATCGCGTTGGTGCCGACGTCGGCGAAGAGCCACTCCGGGCGGTTCTCCGAGTGGATCGCGACGCGGTCGCCGGGTTCGACACCCAGGTCGGTCAACGCATGGCCGACCAGCAGGACGTGCTCCCAGTAGTCCTCCCAGGTGATGTCCTGCCAGATCCCGAAGCGCTTCTCCCGCATGCACACGCGTGCGGGATCGTCCTCGGCCCGTTCACGGATCTTGGCCGGGATCGTGCGCACGGCCGCGTCTGCAGCCGGTGCTGGCCGTTCCATCACCGCGCTCATCGGCGCACCTCCTGGCTGACGTGGGCTTCCGCTGCCGCTGCCGCGTCCTCCAGGGTGGGCCCTTCGTCGCCCTCCCCGAGGTAGGCCTTGATGACGTTCGGGTCCTGCTGCACCTCGCTGGGTCGGTCCAGCGCGATCTTCACGCCGAAGTCCAGGACCATCACCCGGTCGGCGAGGTCCATCACCAGACCCATGTCGTGCTCGACCAGGATCATGGTCAGGTCCAGCTCCTCGCGGATGTCGAGGATGAACCGGGCCATGTCCTCGGTCTCCTCCACGTTCATCCCCGCCACCGGCTCATCGAGCAACAGCAGCTTCGGCTCCATCGCCATCGCCCGACCCAGCTCCACCCGCTTCTTCACCCCGTACGGCAGCATCCCCACCGGAAACTTGCGTACCGACTCGATCTCCAGGAAGTCGATGATGTCCTCGACGATCCGCCGGTTGATCACCTCGATCCGCTTGGCCTTCCCCAGGTAGGCCATGCCGGCCAACGTCCCGTACTCCAGGTGCTGGTGCCGGCCGAGCATCAGGTTGTCCAGCACCGTCAGGTTGTCGAACAGCTCGATGTTCTGGAACATCCGCGAGATACCCAGACGTGCGATGTCATCCGGCCGTTCCCCCAACAGCGACCGACCCAGGAACGACAGCTCCCCCTCCTGCGGCCGGTACACCCCCGAGAGGCAGTTGAAGATCGAGGTCTTGCCAGCACCGTTGGGGCCGATGATCGCGAACAATTCACCACGACCGACGTCGAACGACACGTCGTCGACGGCGGTGTTGCCGCCGAAGCGCAAGGCCAACCCGTCGACGCTGACGAGCGTCTCCCCGTGGGGGATGTCGACGGACGTCCCCGTGAGTGCGTCGGACAACGGTCTGATGGTGGTCATGGGGTGAGCGACCTCCGCGGTCGAAGGGCGGGAGCTGGCCGGGCAGTCAGGACAGCCACCGCTTCCGACGCTTGTAGTGCTTGACGTCACGGAACGAGGACGCGCCCTCCTCGCGCAAGCCCAGATAGAACTCACGGACGTCCTCGTCCTCGCGCAGCACGTCGGCGGGCTTGTCCATCACGACCTTGCCGGTCTCGAGGATGTAGCCGTGCGACGCGATCGACAGGGCCAGGTTCGCGTTCTGTTCGACCAACAGCACCGAGGTCCCCTGCTGGTTGATGTCGACGATCAGATCACGGATCTGCTGCACGATCAGCGGTGCCAGCCCGAGCGACGGCTCGTCCAGCAGCAGGATCCGCGGCTCCGCCATCAGCGCTCGCCCGATCACCAGCATCTGCTGCTCGCCACCGGAGAGATAGCCCGCCAGTTGCTTGCGACGGTCGGCCAGCCGAGGGAACAGCGTGTAGACGCGGTCGAGGTTGGCCTCGACCGATCCCCGGGGAGCGGTGTGGGCACCGATGCGCAGGTTCTCGTCGACGGTGAACTCCACGAACGTCCGCCGACCCTCCATGACCTGCCCGATACCCCTTGCGACGGTCTCCGGTGCGCTGAGCCCGTGGATGGACTCGCCCTCCAGGGTGATCGTCCCCTTGGTGATCTCCCCCCGGTGGATGTCGAGCAGCCCGGTGATCGCCCGCAGCACGGTCGTCTTGCCCGCACCGTTGGCGCCGAGCAACGCGACGATCCCGCCCTCCGGCACGGACATGCTGACGCCCTTGAGCACGAGGATGACGTCCTCGTACACCACCTCAAGGTTCTCCACCGTCAGCAACGCACGCTCCCTCGCCGTCCCGCGACCGCTGGACCCATCCGGGGTCCGCCCACGGCGGCGCTCCCACGCGACCGTGCGCTCCGTCGACGTCTCGTGGTTCCGACGAGACGTACCTCCCGGATGCGTTTCGTACCGGTCCCGCCGACGGAAGTCAAAGCCACTCGACGAGATGCTCGTGACGAGGCCGATGGCGCCCGTTCACGCGACCTGACGACCTGATGTCCCGTCGACCGACCCCACGCTCGCGCTCCCGCGAGCGACCTCGTAGCATCACGGCCGTCCGATCGGTGTCCCTCGTGGACCTCATGAGGGAATCGAGCGGTCACCGCGCGGAGCGATCGCGCGAGCTGACGCCTTGGGAGCCAGATGGCGACGACGGAGCAGCCGACGGCCGTGACCGGACGGACGGCACCGATCGACCTGCGCCATCCCGGCCACGTGCGCTGGCAGGAGCTCGCGGTGCCGCCGGGCTGGGAACCGATCGCCGCGCTGGCTCGCCAGATAGCGGAGCGCATGGACACGCTCGTGCCGCACGTGGCTGCGCGCGTCCAAGAGGAGGTCGACGGCTACACCCACGCCGTCGTCCCCCGAGCGGATCTGGAAGCCTCCGCTCGCAGCAACATGGTGGCGATGCTGGTCGGGCTGGCCGAGCGCCGCGATCCCACCGACGAGGAGCTCGGCATCCTGCGCCGACTCGGCGCCCGACGCGCCGAACAGCGGTTGCCCATCGACGCGGTCATCGCCGGCTTCCACGTCGGCTTCCGGGAGCTGTGGCACTCGCTGATCGAACACGTCCCCGCCGACGAGCCGGAGACCGCCAGCCAGTTGCTTACCGCGGCGACGACCGTGTGGCGTTGGGTCCTGGACGTGACCGATGCCATCGCCAGCACCTACGCGGTCACCGTCCGCACGCTGGACGCCCGTGTCGTCGGCGCACGGCAACGGTTCGTCGAGCTGCTGGTCAGCGGCGACCTCGACAGCTCCGAGGCGGCGACGCTCGGGGCGACCCTCGGATTCGAACCCATCGACGCCTTCCGTGCGACGGTCATCCGAGGCGCGACCGACGAACTGCACGCCATCGAACTGCAGCGGGAACTGGAGCTCCTGACCGGTCGCTACGCGGTCGCGGCACGCGGCCTGCTGGTCGTGGTCATCAGCCAAGGCGCCGCGGTCGACGAGGTGGTGGCCACCTGCCGCCGGCTGGAACCCGACGCAGCGCTGGCAACCGGTCGCGACCGCCGAGGGCTCCGGGGGGCCCGCGCGAGCCTGATGGACGCCGAACAGACGCTGCGGGTCACCACCGAGCGCGAGCACGCCACCTTCGACGACGCGTGGCTCTGGGCGACGCTGGCCGATGCGAGCGACCGGCTCGCGGACCTGCTGGGGCCCGGCACGCAGACCGCGATCGACCACCCACACCTCGCCGAGACGGTCCAAGCCTTCGCCGACGGCGGGTTCAGCGTCACGGAGGCGGCCCGTCGACTGCAACTCCACGCCAACAGCGTCAGCTACCGGCTCGAACGCTGGGAGGAGCTCAGCGGCTGGGACCCGCGCCGATTCGATGGTCTGGTCCGGTCACTGGCGGCGATCGACGCCACGGACCGATGATCGCCTGACCGACGACCGGCGCACGCTCGATCACGCCGACCGTCACGTCCGGTAGCCCCGACCGCTCGGTGGCGGCGGTGGAGGCAACGGCCCGTCCGTGGAGACCATCCCCGCGTTGAGCGACGCCAGCCGCTCGACGCGCTCGCTGATGCTCGGATGCGTCGCGAAGCGCCGTGCCATCTTGGACGGCCCCGGCTTCTGCCCCGGTTGCTGCTCGGTCTCGTTGGGTTCCTCGAACCACAGGTGCGCGGTCGCCGCCTCGAAGTTCTGCAAGCTGGTGTGGTCGCTGTCGATCCGGCGAAGCGCGTTGACCATCGACTGCGGGTCGCGCAGCAGGTCGGCGGCCGTCGCGTCGGCGAGGTACTCGCGCTGGCGCGACACCGCGAACCGGATCGCCTGCGCCGCGATCGGCGCCAGGATGATCGCGAGCAGACCCAGGAGCATGAACAGCGCCTGCGCACCACCACCGCCACCACCCCCGCGCCCACGACGTCCCCCGCCGAGCCACACGAACCGCACCAGGACGTCGGCGAGCAGCGCGACGAGCCCGGCGGTGGCCACCGCGATCGTCACGGCCCGGATGTCGTCGTTGAGGATGTGTCCCACCTCGTGGGCGAGGACGGCGCGCAGTTCGTAGCGCGGGAGCCGCTCGATCAGGCCGGTGGTGACCGCGACGTGGCTCTCCTCGAGCTTCAGGCCGGTCGCGAAGGCGTTGGGGGACGGGTCGTGCACGATGTGCAGCATCGGCTTGTTGTCGAGGATGCCGGCGGCGGCACAGACCTCGTCGAACAGGTTGTGCAGCTCGGGCGCCTCCTCGCGCGAGACCGGCTGTGCCTTGGCCGCGCGCAACGCCAGACCCGGTCCGGAGCGCACGGCCAGGAACATCAGCAGCAGCCCGACCGCGGTCCCGATGGCGGTCACCGTGACCCCACCGACCGGGTCGAGCGCGAGCCCCGGCGCCAGGAACCCGAACGCGACCCACACGATGACGGCGACCAGCACGACCGAACCGGCCAGCAGGAACCGGGTGGCGCGGCGGTTTTGCTGCTGGAGCTCGTCGTAGAGCCCGGAGCTGCTCATCGGGTCACTCGAACGACACGTCGGGGGCCGCACGGGCCTCCAGCGTCTCCACCTCGAAGTAGTCGCGGGGCTCGAAGTTGAAGGCCCCGGCGATCACCGAGGTCGGGAACACCTGGCGGGCGGTGTCGTAGGCACGGACGGAGGCGTTGTAGTGGCCCCGGGAGCCGGCCACCATGTTCTCGGTGTGCGCGAGCTCCTCCTGCAGCTGCCGGAAGTTCGCGTCGGCCTTGAGGTCGGGGTAGCTCTCGGTGATCGCCAGCAGCTTGCCGAGCGCCTGGGTCAGCCCGTTCTCCGCTTCGGCCAGTTCCGCGGGCGCCTGGACGGAGATCGCCTTCGCGCGCGCGGCGGTGACCTCCTCGAACGTCTCACGCTCGTGGCTCGCGTAGCCCTTGACCGTGTTGACCAGGTTCGGGATGAGGTCGTGTCGGCGCTGGAGCTGGGTGTCGATCTGCGCCCAGGCCTCGTCGATCCGCACCCGCGCCTTGACCAGCCGGTTGTAGCCCCTGACCACCCACGCGACCAGGGCGATGATGACGAGCACGAACAGCAGCAGGACGACGATGATGGCACCGTTCATGCGGTGCTCCTCCTTGATCGGCGCGGACGCCGCGACGGGTTCCGGGGCCCTCGCCGCGGCACGACCACCCACGAGCCTACTGCCCACCGGTCGACCCGTTCCCCGTCGGCCACGGCTACTCCCACTCGATCGTGCCGGGCGGTTTGGAGGTGACGTCGAGCGTGACCCGGTTGATCGCCGGCACCTCGTTGGTGATCCGGGTCGAGATCCGCGCGAGCACGTCCCACGGCAGCCGGCTCCAATCCGCGGTCATGGCGTCCTCGCTGGAGACCGGGCGCAGCACGATCGGATGGCCGTAGGTTCGACCGTCGCCCTGCACGCCGACCGACCGCACGTCGGCGAGCAGCACGACGGGGCACTGCCAGATCTCGCGATCCAGGCCAGCGGCGGAGAGCTCCTCGCGGGCGATCGCGTCGGCGGTCCGCAGGATCTCCAGGCGGTTGGCATCGACCGCTCCGACGATGCGGATCGCCAGCCCGGGGCCGGGGAACGGCTGCCGCCACACGATCGCCTCCGGCAGCCCGAGCTCGAGCCCGACGGCCCGGACCTCGTCCTTGAACAGCGACCGCAGCGGTTCGACCAGGTCGAAGGCGAGGTCCTCGGGCAGGCCACCGACGTTGTGGTGGCTCTTGATGTTCGCGGCACCGGTCCCGCCACCGGACTCGACGACGTCCGGGTAGAGGGTTCCCTGGACGAGGAACTCCACGGGCTCGCCCCCCGCGCCGGCGTCGGCCACGACCTCCCGCGCGGCGGCTTCGAACACGCGGATGAACTCCCGGCCGACGATGCGCCGCTTCTCCTCAGGGTCGCTCACCCCCGCCAGGGCGTCGAGGAACCGGTCGGTCGCGTCGACGACCTTGAGCTCGACGCCGGTGGCCGCCACGAAGTCGCGTTCGACCTGCTCGGCCTCGCCCTGGCGCAACAGGCCGTGGTCGACGAACACGCAGGTGAGCTGGTCGCCGATCGCCCGCTGGACCAACGCAGCCGCGACCGCGGAGTCGACCCCACCCGAGAGGCCACAGACCGCCTGCGAGCTGCCGACCTGCTCGCGGATGATGGCCACCTGCTCATCGATGACCCCGGCGGTGGTCCAGGTCGGACGACAACCGGCGATCTCGTACAGGAAGTGCTCGAGCACCGCCTGCCCGTGTTCGCTGTGCATCACCTCCGGGTGGAACTGCACCCCGGCCAGCCGGCGGCCGACGTCCTCGAAGGCAGCGACGGGCGCGCCGGCGGTGGTGGCCACGACGTCGAACCCGGGCGGGGCCGCGACCACCGAGTCGCCGTGGGACATCCACACCGACTGCTGACGGGGCAGGCCGTGGAACAGCGTCGAGTCCCCACCGACGACCTGCAGCGGCGTGCCGCCGTACTCGGCCGTGCCGGTGCGTTCCACCTCGCCGCCGAGCGCGGACGCCATCGCCTGGAAGCCGTAGCAGATACCGAAGACCGGCACCTCGCTGGTCACCACCGTCGGGTCGAGCCCAGGGGCATCCTCGGCGTACACCGACGCCGGCCCGCCGGAGAGCACGATCGCGGCGGGCTCGCGGGCCAGCAGCTCCTCGACCGGGGTGTCGTGCGGGACGATCTCGGAGTAGACGCGCGCCTCACGGATACGCCGGGCGATCAGCTGTGCGTACTGCGCCCCGAAATCGACGACCAGGACGGTGTCGGTCGGATCGGCGACCCCGGCGCGGGTCGCCACAGGTCGAGTGGCGACCCGGGACGTCGAGGTGGTGGGGGTGTCATCCATCAGCTGGCGCCTCTCGTGGCGACCCACACGGGGCAGGGTGGACCGAGCGCGGGCGGGCGGTGGTACCCGGCGGACGGTGCGCGGCGACGGCCGATCACGGTCGTGGGCACGTGCTCCCCGATCGCTGCGGGCCCCGGCTCAGGCGCGCACGGTCAGCTCCGCGTCGCGCAGCCGGGCGAGCGTCTCGTAGCCGGTGACCCCCATCGCCCGCCGGAGCCCACCGAGCAGGTTGACGGTGCCGTCGTCGCGGTGCGCCGGTCCTTCCAGGACCGTCTCCATCGTGCCGAGGATCTCGAGCCGTTCGTAGCGTGAGCGCGGCAACTCGTGGTGGGCCGCCGCCAGACCCCAGTACGCACCGCGGGCCGGGGCCTCCTCCGCTGACGCGAGGGGCTGTTCGAGCATCACGCCGTCCGCGCCGCAGGCGATCGCCTTGACGACGTCGCCGCCGGTCCGCAACCCGCCCGCGGCGATGACCTGCACGTAGCGGCCGGATTCCTCGAGGTAGCGGGTCCGGGCCGCCGCCACCTCGGCGATCGTGGTCGCCAGGGGCGCATCGATGCCGAGCGTGTCGGCCGCGGTCGAGTTCGGGTCGCCGCCGTTGCCGACGACCAGGCCGACCGCGCCGGTGCGCATCAGGTGGATCGCGGTCTTGGCCGACCAGACCCCACCGACGACCACCGGGATGTCGTAGCGACCGGTGAAGGACCGCAGATCGAGCGGGTCGGTGCCCTCCAGACCGACGTGCTGGGCGGTGACGGCGACGCCCTGCACCACGAGCAGATCGAGGCCGGCGTCGAGTGCGACGTGGTGGAACCGCTCGACCAGCTGGGGAGGCAGGCTGGCTGCGGCGAAGCCGTGCTGGCTGAGCTGCTCGACCCGGCGGCCGATCAGCTCCTCACGGATCGGCTCGGCGTAGAGCTCCTGGAGCCGTCGGGTGGCCTGCGGGCCCGGCTCGAGCGCCGCGATCTCCGCGAGCGGCTCGTCCGGGTCCTCGTAGCGGGTCCAGAGTCCTTCGAGGTCGAGTACCCCCGCACCGCCCCGTTCGCGCAGCAGCGCGGCGGTTGCCGGCGAGGTGACCGAATCCAGCGGCGCCCCGAGCACCGGTATGTCGAACGGGTAGGCGTCGATGCGCCAGCTGATGTCGACCAGCTCGACGTCTCGGGTCCGACGTGACGGCAGCAGCGCCACGTCGTCGAGCCTGTAGCCCACACGTGCCTGCCGCGCGCCGCCGATCGTGGTCTCCAGCACTGCTCGCTCCGCTCGTGGTGCTTGGGGCGAGTCTCGCCCGCGCGGGAAGCGTAGTGCGCGAGCCACGCCGATCCTCCGGCGGGCAGCGACGCCGGTCGGCCGCTCAGAGCCGCCGCGCCAGCACGACCCACACGGTCCGCAGCAGGATCTCCAGGTCCAGCACCGGGGACCAGTTGACCAGGTACTGCAGGTCGTAGCCGAGCTTATACTCCGGGTCGGTGTGGTACCGACCGTGGATCTGCGCCAGCCCGGTCAGCCCCGGTGGCAGCTCGTGCCGGCGCGCGTAGCCGGGGATCCGCTCGGTGAACCCAGCAGTCAGCTCGGGCCGCTCCGGCCGCGGGCCGACCAGCGACATCTCCCCCTTCAGCACGTTCCACAGCTGCGGGAGCTCGTCCATCCGCGCGGCGCGGATCCACTCACACCCGCGGATCACCCGGGGATCGTCGGCGTCGGCCAACCGGGCGCCCCGGCCGTCGGACTCGGCGTCGATGACCATCGTGCGGAACTTCACCATCTGGAAGGTTCGCCCACCCGCACCCACCCGCTCCTGGCGGTACAGCAGGGGACGCCCGGCCACGGCCAGCTGGTACAGCGTGACGAGGGCGAGCAACGGCACCGCGACCGGCGCGATCGCCGCGAGCATCACCAGGTCGAAGAACCGCTTGAACCGTGACCGCGACCGCGGCATCGTCTGGGCACGCAACACCACGAACGGCAGCCCACCGACCTCACGCACCCGCACCAGGCCGTAGAGGGTCTCGCGGGCGGTGACCCGCAGCAGCACCGTGACCCCGGAGCGGTCGAGCTGCTCGACCTGGAGCGGGTAGATCGCCTCGACCCAGCCACCGGAGACGATCACCACGTCCGTCGCGCGGTCCGCAGCGACCACGTCCAACAGCGTGTCCGGGTCGCTGTGCTCGGCGACGACCTGCGCACGCCCGCGGTCCATCGACAGGTGGACGCGTGCCACCTCGACGTCCTCCGGGTCGCCGGCGAGCACGACGCGCGGCGGACCTTCGCGGCGGGTGCGCAGGCGGAACACGAGCCACCGGTTGGCCGCCACCACGACGGCACCGAGCACGATGAGTACGACCAGGTTGGTGATCGGGAAGGGAAGCGCACGGGTGGTGGTCAGCCCGATCTCGCGGGCCAGACCGGTCGCCGCCAGGTTGAGCAGCGCCACCAGACCACCGGCCGCCAGGGTCTGCCGACTCGCCCGTGGTAGCGGCGACGGTGCACCGAGCCGTGGTTCGCGCTCGTACAACCCTCCGAAGTACAGGCTGCCGAGGAAGATCGCCGAGGCGACGGCGAACGAGATGAGGTAGGTCGGCACCGGGTAGGTCGGCCAGTCCGTGCCGAACCGCACGAACATCGTGCCGAGCATCACCGCCCAAAGACCGAGCAGGTCGGCGACCATCACCAGGCGGAAACCGAGCCGATTCAACCGGGCGAGCAGCGGCCCGTCGTCAGCGTCGTCCCCGGTGAGCACCGGCGTCGAGGTAGCAAGCTCCTCGTTGACCCCGGGTGCGGGAGCGGCGGCCGATGGCCGACCCTCGTGCGAGGACGCCGGACCTACCGCGCGGGTCGGGGCATCCGCGGTCCCGTCGGCGCTCCCGTCGGCGTCGTCAGCCGGGGTGGTGGTCCCGCGTGAGGAGACACCCTCGTCGGCACGGTCGCTGGTCCGACGCGAGGACGACGAGCCGGGGCGCGGCGTGTCGATCTCGGACATCGGTGGCTGCTCCGTGCCGGTGTCGGGCCCCACGGACCGGTCGTGAGCGCGTCAGGACGTGACGCACGCGCAGGATGATCGCAGGGTATCGGCCCAGCCCGTGTGACCCCGGCCCATCGCGAGGCGCTCATCCGGACCCATCGTCGCCGCTGGCGTCGTCACTGGTTGCCGCGCCATCCTGACGGTCCTCGTCGTCCTGGTCCGCCTCGTCGTCGCCTGGATCGTCACCGGTCGCACCATCGGTCGCACCGTCGCCGTCACCGGTCACGTCGTCACCATCGCTGGGATCGTCGTGCTCATCGTCGGACGCGTCCTCGTCACCGGAACCATCGTCACCATCCGAGGTGTCGGCGTCGTCCTCGACCGCGCCGTCGTCACCATCGGCCGCGTCGTCACCCTCATCGGACGCATCGGGCTCCTCGTCCTCACCGGCGACCGTCGGCGGCTCGCTGGGGACCGTGACCACGCCCTCATCCACCAGCAACGCCGAGGAGCGCATCAGGAACGACGCGATGGCGCCGCGGCTGACCGTCGAGTTGGGCCGGAACGACCAACCCCCGGTGCCAACGACGAGGCCCGCGGCAGCGAGCCGGTCGATCGCATGCTCGTGGGTGTTGCCGTTGTCGTCGATGAAGACGTCACGTTCCCGTGGGAGTTCCTGCCCCGTGACGTACTCGACCGCGCCCGCGATCAGCGTGGACGTCTGCGCACGGGTCACCGGGGCGCTCGGCTCGAACGTCGTCGGGGTCCGACCGGCGATGATCCCCACCTCGGCCATCCGCGCGATGGCACGGGCGTGCGGGTTGCCGTCAGCGACGTCGGTGAACGGCATCGGCGTCTCGTCGGGCAGGCGGTTGCCGCTGCCGCGTTCAGCGGCGTCATCGATCCACTGCTGCAGGAACGAGGCGAGTTGACCACGTGTGACGTCGTCGTTGGGGGCGAAGGTCGTCGGGGTGACGCCACGGGTCACGCCCCAACCAGCCAAGCACCCGATCGACTCGGCGTGGGTCGTCCCGGGCACGTCGGTGAAGGACGCCACGAGCACCTCGGGCGGGCAGGCCTCGGCCAGGCTCCGCGCGCTGCCCGGTCGAGGAACGTAGACGAACAGCCCGTCGAACACCTGTCGCTCGGGGTGGCTGGGACGGTTGCGCAGTTGCCCGTTGGTCCACATCTGCGCGGGTCCGCCGCCATCGAGGTTGACCGCATCGCGGGCGCCGAGCGCCGACATCAGGTCCGCGAGTTGGCTGACCGACAGCCCCGAGGACCAGTTGGTGTTCCCCGAGCTGTTCTCGTCGACGACCACCATCAGGATGCGACCGTCGGCGGTGCGCCCGATCGCGTTGCGCGCCCGCTGCTCCACCACGTGCCGGCTGCCGAAGGCGGCGTCGGAGATCCATCCGCTGGCGGGACGGCGTTCGCCGTCGCGGATCAGCAGCTGACCGCCGGCGACGCCGCCCGCCAGATCGGCCCAGGCGTTGCCGTCGGTGGCTTCGGGCTGGAGAACGGTGCCGATACCGATCGACTCACCGACCTGGGCGTCGCCGACGTCGTCGAACCGGTCGCCGTAGCCGACGAGCACGTGCCGGCCGTCCGGGACTTCGAACTCGGTGGCCGCCGGCACCTCGTTGACAGCGCTGACCCGACCCGTGGTCATCCCCGAGGTGCCGACCTCGAGCCCCTCGACGGTCACGATCTTCGTCCGGGCCCGGGTCCGGATCTTCGTGCCGTAGCGGTCGTCGAACAGCAGCAGCTCACCGGAAGGGGCGGACCGGGTCTCCGTGCTGGTGTAGATCTGGCGGTTGATCTCGTCGATCTCGAGGGGCCCCAGGCCGACGTCGGGGCGGTGCAACTCGAGCCCGACGTCGATGATGTCCATCACCATCGCACCGTCGGCTCTCCAGCCGACCATGCCGCGCCCCGTGGGCTCGCCGGCCCGGTTGACCGCCTGGCCCTGGATCAGCCGGCCCTGGTCGACGTGCAGCCCGTTCGTGCCACCCCAGGGCCGCGACATCCCGTAGGAGGCGTTGGTCCCGGCGATGGCACCACGGCCGAACTCGCGCTGGTTCAGCGTCGGCATGCGTTCGGTGCCGGAGACCTGGTCGCGGGCCAGACGGGCGCGCAGATCGACGTTGGCGTCGTCCTCCGGGAACGAGAGCAGGTTGCCGCGGGCGCGCGAACCGTCCGGTAGGCGGATGTCCAACCGCTCGACGGTCACCTCGCCCAGCAGCCGCTCGCGTCCGCTGCGGTCGACGTCGACGGCGACCGCCGGAGCCGACGGCACGATCACCCCGACGACGGCCAACGCGGTGACGGTGGCTACGAACCGCGCCAGCCGCCCTCGCCGATCGGGACCGTTCACTTCGTCTCCACGCACGCAACTCTCTCCGTCCGGCCTCCGGCCATCGGGCCGCGGTCGGTCCGCCTGGTTGCCCGGTGACCAGACCAGCGCACCTCGCGGCCGCCCCGTACCGGGTCGAATGCCGCGGGACGCTAGCCCGCGACCGCGGTGACGCCTCGCATACACCTGACCACGGAGCGCCGGCGACCGGCGAGCGCGCGATCCGACCCCCATCCGTGCCGCCCGCGAGCACGGGGAACTCCACGTCGCCGTGGAGCGTCACCGTCGGGCTGGGCCGGGTGCGGGCGTCGCCGGCGGTCACCCGTCGGGTGTGACCACCCACAAGCTGAGGTAGCCCGGGTCGCGCTGGTGGGTGAACCGTCGCTCGTGCTCGGGACCGAGGCAGTCGGGGACCTCCAGCCGGGGCCGGTCCGGGTGGCGGGCGAAGTAGACGGTGCGTTGCGGGTCGCACAGGCGCGCATCCAGTTCGGCCTGGTCCTCGAAGCGTTCGACCTCGATGTCGTCGAGGTACCAGGCGTAGCCGGTGTGCAGCGAATCGGTCACGACGTCGGCGTCACCGGCAGCGAGGATCTCCTCCGAGGCGGGCGCGAACGCCTGCAGCGGGGTGGTCGCCGACCACCACAGGCCCGGCAGGCTCGCGGCGGTCCACGCGACCAGCACGACGGCCAGGACCACCAGCACCGCCGGTGAGGTAGCAGCTCCGGCACGCTCAGCCACGGCCGGGCCGGACGACCCGGCACCGACACCCCGGGCGCCGTTGAGCGCGGCGACCCCCCATCCGGCGAGCGTGACCAGTCCGAGCGCGATGGCCACGGCCGTGTGCGGCAGCAGGAACGAGATGTACCGGTCGGCGAGGTGGAACCCGGCGGGCGCGAGCAGCACGATCGTGCCTCCCAGGCCGGCGAGCAGGTGCCACCCGAGCGGCCGGTCCCCGCCGGCCAGCCCGAGC
>SKJX01000010.1 GCA_007121785.1 Nitriliruptoraceae bacterium | reverse complement strand
CTAGCGGTGCATGGAGGTGCCCCGGGCGCGAGGCCTGGGGCGTCCTCGGGCGTGCGGTCAGCGGTTCAGGCTTCCTCGCCGCCGGCTTCCTCGGCGATCATGGCGGTGACCATCCCCGATCGTGCCTGCGGGGCGTTCGGCGCGGATGAGGATGTGACCGTGCAGCACCAACCCGTCCAACACCCACCCGTCCGAGAGCCACTCGGGCAGGTCGAGGCCGAACCGTTCGTTCGCGCCCCCTGGACCGCGTCATCGCCGCGGGCGCCGGCTCGCAACTCATCCAGGACGCGCGAGGACCGCGTGCTCACCGCACGCTCGGCCGCTTCGTGCGCACCGTCCGATGCGAGGAGCGACCGATCGGTGCGGCAGGCGAGGTTCGATCGTGGTTGCCGTTGACAGTCAACACCCGGGCTGCTCGAATGCGTGTCGATCGGAGGGCACCGCCTCAGACATCCACGCGTGGCAGTGGGAGCGAGACCGGATCGGCGGGGCGGGGGAGACCGATCGTGGGAGATCTCGTGCGCTGTGGTTTGGAGACCAGGCTGCCGCGTCACCCCACGGACCGCGACGGTCGGTGGGCCGATCAGGGAGTAGGTTCATGACAGGGTGGAGAAGCAGGACCTGGAAGCTCACGGCACTTTTCGCCGCCGTGAGCCTCGTTATCGCTGCGTGTGGTGACGAGGATCCGGAAGACGAAGGCGTCGACGAGCAGCCCGACGCCGCTGACGAGGAGGACGCTGCTGACGAGGAGGACGCTGCTGACGAGGAGGACGCTGCCGACGAGGACGACGCTGCTGACGACGATGCGGCCGCAGCCGACGACGACTGGCCGGAGTCGCTGCGGTTCGGCGTCACGCCGGCCGACGACGCTGCAGGCCAAGAGGAGCGCTTCGGTGCCATGGTCACCGCACTCGAAGAGGACCTCGGTATGGACGTCGAGTTCTTCACAGCGAGCAGTTACGCGGGTCTGATCGAGGGGTTGATCTCCGGCGACCTCGATTTCGCCGTCATGTCGCCGTTCGCGTACGTGATCGCGACAGGTCAGGGCGCGGAGATCGACGCGCGAGCGGCCTACATCCGCGCGCCGGGTGCGGAACCGACCTACCAGGCGTACGGCCTCGCAAGGGCTGACAGCGACATCACCGAGCTCGCGGAGTACGAGGGGCAGCGGGTCTGCTTCGTCGATCCGGGCTCCGCGTCCGGGTTCCTCGTGCCCTCG
This sequence comes from Nitriliruptoraceae bacterium, assembly GCA_007121785.1. Lineage (GTDB taxonomy): Bacteria > Actinomycetota > Nitriliruptoria > Nitriliruptorales > Nitriliruptoraceae > SKTG01. Next base: position 46,387 of record SKJX01000010.1, on the reverse strand, counting down.
GCGGGCCTGATGGAGCTCGGGATCGATCCGGAGGCGGACGTCGCCGAGGCGATCTTCGCCGGCGGTCACGACAACTCCGTGCTCGCCATCCAGGACGGCAGTTGCGACGCCGGCTTCGCCGTCGACTCGATGCTGCCACGCATGGAGGACACGGGTGAGGTCGAGCCGGGGGAGATCGACATCATCTGGGAGTCGCCACCGATCGCCGGCGTCGCGATGGCCGTTCAGACCTCATTGCCGCAGTCACTGCAGGATGCGATCGCGGAGAGCTTCCTCGAGAACGACGGCGAGACCCTCTACGACCGCGGACTGTGCCACGACGACTGGGTCGAGGAGGACGGTCCCGACGGTGAGACGGTGTGCGTCGCCTTCGGCATCGGCATCTGGGGCTTCGAAGCGGTGGATGACGCGATGTACGACGGTGTTCGCGAGGTCTGCGAAATCACTGAGGCACCGGCCTGCACGGACCCTGAGGCCGGCTAGGGCGTGTCTCATCGGTTCCATCCGTCGGCGGCTGTCATGGCCGGGAAGAGCCGGACAGCCGCCGACGGGGCGGGACCGCGAGCAAGTGCGTCAGTTACCGATCCGGGAGCGTGAGGGTCTGAATGAAGCGCCAGTCGCCGAGCAAGGACCTCTTACGGAGTCGCGATCAGCAACCCGGTAGCTCAGGAGATCCCGGCACCTCGGGTGCTCCTGTGAGTCGCGGTGAGACACCGAGCGTCGAGGTCCGCGAGCTCGTGAAGCGGTTCGACCGGGGTCGCGTCACGGCGCTCGGCGGCGTCGATCTCGCGGTCCACCCCGGCGAGCTGCTCGTCTTGGTCGGGCTCTCGGGTTCCGGCAAGTCCACACTCTTGCGAACGCTCAACGGGCTCGAGACCCCGACCAGCGGTCAGATCTCGGTCTTCGGACAGGATCCGAGCGCACTCGGACGCCGCGACCTGCGCCGGCTCCGTCACCGGATCGGATTCGTCTTCCAACAGTTCAACCTGGTCGGGAGGGTCACGGCGCTCGAGAACGTCCTCTCGGGCGCCCTAGGACGGCTCAAGGGCCCGCGCTACGGCGTCCTGACCTACCGGCCCCAGATGCGACGCGAGGCTCTCGAGCAGCTGGGCCGAGTCGGGCTCGCGGAGAAGTCCTTCCAGCGGACCGACACGCTCTCAGGTGGCCAGCAACAGCGCGTGGCCATCGCTCGCATGCTGTTCCAGAAGCCGGAGCTGGTCCTCGCCGACGAACCGGTCGCCTCACTCGATCCGGAGTCGTCACGACAGGTCATGGAGGTGCTCTTCGCTTGTTGCGCCGAGGACAACCTGACCGTCGTGTGCAGCCTGCACCAGGTGGACCTCGCACTCGGATGGGCGGACCGCGTCGTCGGGATGCGAGCGGGGAAGATCGTGCTCGATCGCCCTGTCGACCAGCTGGACGACGCCTCGACCCGGGCCGTTTACGAAGCGCCTGGGGAGGAGCAGTAGACCGTGGCCACGCCCTCCGGCCCCCTCACGACGGGCACCTCTGCGACGCCGCCGCGACTCCGTCCCCCGTGGACACTGCAGCGAATGCGCTTCGCCGTGCTCGGGCTCGTCGCGTTCGGCCTCCTTGTCGTCTCCATGCACCAGACCGGGGTCTCGCCCGCTCGCCTGTTCGCCAGCATCGACGACCTCATCGGGTTGTTCCAGCGGATGTGGCCGCCGGTCTACTTCGAGTGGCGGCGCTACCTCGATGCACTCGTCGTGACGTTCTTCATGGTGGTGGCGGCCACCGGGCTCGCGATCGTGCTCTCGATCCCGTTTGCGGTCCTCTCGGCGAGGAACACGACGACGGGACGGATCGCCTACTCCGTGAGTCGTGGCATCATCGTCTTCACCCGGGCCGTGCCGGACATCGTGTGGGCGCTGGTCTTCGTGCGGGCGATCGGGATCGGACCGCTAGCCGGTGTCCTGGCCATGGGCCTGAACTCGATCGGGATGCTCGGCAAGCTCTATGCGGATGCAATCGAGGAGGCCCCGCAGGGACCGATCGAGGCGATGCGGGCGGGGGGTGCCAGTCGGATACAGGTGTTGGTGACCGGGATCCTGCCCCAGGTGATCCCGACATGGGTCTCGCTCTCGCTGTACCGCGTGGACATCAACGTGAGGACCTCGGTGATCCTGGGGTTCGTCGGTGCGGGTGGCATCGGCTTTGAGTTGCAGCGCGTGCTCGGTCAGCTTGTGTATCCGAGGGCCCTGACGATCGTGTTCATGATGTTCCTGCTGATCGCGTCGGTCGAGCAGATCTCGGCATTCGCGCGCAAGGCCATCATCTCGGGCGAGGTCACCGATGAGAACCCCTTCAAGCTCCGGGCACGTGTCCGCGCGTACCGGGATGAGAGGAAGCCGGGATCGGCATCGGCGACGGACGAGGGCGGCGTCGAGGACGGCCAAGGACCCGCGGTGGCCGGGCCTGCTACCACGGTCATGGACCCACCGGCGCCGGGAGACACGACCAGCCGCACCATCGCTTCCGCGCCTGCGGCCGGCACGTTGGGTGCGCTCTCGATCGACCCTGGCGACGGACCTCTGCGGCCGCCCCGGTCGACGTTGCGCCGCAAGAAGTCCTCGTCGGCGATCATCGCCGTGGTGCTCTTCTTCGTGTCCTGCTGGGTCGTCGGGCTGACCCCGCAGGGGCTCGCCTCAAGCCTGGTGGCGGTCGGGCAGGTTGGTGCCGGGATGTTCCCTCCGGACTTCGTCACGAACTGGGAGGGCGTCCTGGAGATGCTCCTCGAGACGTTCTGGATCGCGGTGGCGGCGACGGTCATGGGCATGATCCTCTCGCTGCCGTTTGCGATCCTCGCGGCCCGCAACGTCGCACCAAGCCGGTTCGCCTACCGTGCGTCGCGGTTCGCGATGCTCGTCGAGCGTGGGATCCCCGAGTTGATCCTCGCCGTGCTCTTCGTCGTCGCCGTGGGTCTCGGCCCGTTCGCCGGGGTCCTCGCGCTGACCGTCGGCGCGATCGGCTTCAGCGGCAAGCTCATGGCCGACGCGATCGAGAATCTGCCGAGTCCGGGCATCGAAGGTCTAACCTCGGTGGGTGCGAGTTGGACCCAGCGCGTCTTCACCGGTGTTCTGCCACAGGCGATGCCGCTGATCGTCGGCATCGGCATCTACACGCTTGACGTCTACATCCGAGCGGCCACGATCCTCGGGATCGTCGGTGCCGGCGGCATCGGAGGGATCCTGAACTCCACGGTACAGACCCACGCCTACGACCGGACGCTGGCGATCGTGCTGCTCATCTTCGTGGCTGTCTACGGTTTCGAGCGCCTCTCCGGTTGGCTGCGACAACAGCTGCTCTGACCAACGACGAAGGAATCGAGGAACTGCGATGAATCGAACCTCAGAGGGCCTGACCTCGGTCAACAACTTCCGGGACCTCGGGGGTGCCCGGACCGGCGACGGACGTTGTTTCAGGCGGGGGCTGGTCTATCGCGCTGGCTTGCTGAGCGAGCTCACGCCGCGGGAGCGCGAGCTCCTGGAGGGGCAGCTCGGGATCCGCACCGTCATCGACCTGCGCCGCGTCCGGGAGGACGACAGCGCGGGCCTCGCACATTTCGACGCTGCCCGGGTCCTCGAGATGCCGTTGACACCCCAGGACGTCCGCGTCCTGCTCGACAAGCGCCCAGAGGTCGATGCCGTCGTGTCCTGGTACCGGCGCCAGCTGGACGTCTCCCGGGAGTCAATCAAGGCCGTGTTCGATGTCTTCGAGTCCTTCGGCCGAGACCCGCTCGTCTACCACTGCCACGCTGGTAAGGACCGGACGGGCGTGCTCTCGGCGGTGCTGCTCGGTGGACTCGGTGTCGTCGACGAGGACATCATCGACGACTACTCGCGTTCACGTGCGAGCGAGGACGATGCGTGGTTCTCGACCCTGCCCGAGATCTTCCGAGAAGCCCGGCCGGAGGTCATGCAGCGACTCCTCGACCGGGTCCGGGAGGACTTCGGATCCATGCGCGCCTATCTCGAACTCGTGGGTGTGTCGTCCGCGACCATGCAGACGCTCGAATCGAGATACCTGACGGATCAGGACGGCTGAGTGACCGTCGTCACCCGCCGGCCCGGACGCCGGGACGTCGAGCTCGCCCGGCGGCAAACGGTGGACGCAAGGCGTCCCAACCTGCCAGATGATGAATCGGAGGTAGCAGTGCGACGAGGACCGGACTTCACGCTGTCGACCGGCCCGACGACCGTCTCGCCGACGGCGCTCTCAGGCTTCGGTCGTCCAGTGACCTACCACTACGACCCGGGATTCATCGAGCTCTTCCGACAGGTCGAACGTGACGTCGCGACGCTGCTCGACACCTCCCACGACGTGGTGCTGATGCCGGGCGAGGCCGCACTCGGGCTTGAGGCCGCCATGCGGGCACTCGGTCGGCCGGGGGCCCATGCACTGGCGGTCGTCTCGGGCCCCTACGGGGCCTCGATGGCCGACGAGCTCCGGGAGCTGTCCGTCGAGGTGACGGAGGTGCGCAGTGCCTACACCGGCACGGTCCGTATCGAGGACGTCGCCGCCGCCCTCGAGAAGGATCCGGACATCGAGCTGCTCACGGTCGTGCACTGCGAGAGCGCGGCCGGAACCAGCAACGATGTGGAGGCGCTCGGCCGCCTCGCCCGAGAGCACGATGTGGTCGTCCTCGTCGATGCCGTCGCGTCCATGGGTGGCACGCCGCTGTTCCCCGACGAGTGGGGGCTCGACCTCTGCGTCGGCGGTGCGCAGAAATGCCTCGGTGGCCCGGTCCCGCTGTCGCTCATGAGCGTCGGGCCGCGGGCATGGCAGCTGATCGACGCCAACCCTACGGCGCCGACAGGATCGTTCCTCTCGCTCCTCGACTACCGGACGAAGTGGAAGCAGGGCGGCCGGTTCCCCTCCGCGCCTCCTATCTCGGACGTCTACGCGTTGGCGGCCGTCCTCGAGGAGGTCCTCGAGGACGGCGTCGCGACGTCGTTCGAGCGGCACGCGAGGGCTGCTCGTGCGTGTCGGGCGGGCGTGACCGGCATGGGCCTGGATCTCTGGGCCGACGACGAGCACGTCGCGGCGGACTCGGTCACCGCCGCAGCCATCCCCGACTCGGTCGACGCCGACGAGCTCGTGGCTCACATCCGCGGTCGCTACCAGGTGATGCTCTCCGGTGGCGGGGGAGTCGGCAACCTCGTGCGGATCGGCCACATGGGCGAGACCAGTCGAGGGATGTACGTCGTCGTCGGTCTCGCGTCCCTGGGCCAGGGACTGCGGGACCTCGGGGTGGAGGTCGACGTCGGAGGAGGTGTCGATGCGGCGATGGCCACGCTCGCCGGATGAGCACGTTCCACCGGTCACCTGCTGGAGTGTCCACGGCCCCAGAGGCGGTCATGGCCGTCGTGATGCGGTGCACAGCTCGAGCGGTCGTCCGATGCGGTCCGAGCCGAGCTGGCGCAGCGCATCCACAGGCCTGGGGCGGACCGCTTCACCAAGGCCCGGGAACGGACGGTAGGGCTAGGGTCGCTCCCGTCACTGGCTTGACAGCAGCAAGTGTTGACAGTTAACATCCAGCGCAGGCGCCCGAGTCGGAGCGTCCGCTGCCACTCGGCAGGGGGTATGAGGTGACGCAGGTGGAGCGACGGACCCTCACGGAACAGGTGCTTGAAGCGTTGAGGAAGGCGATTCTCGAGGATCGGTACCCCCCGGGTACCGAGTTGCAAGAGGTGGCCCTCGCAGATTCGTACGGCGTCAGTCGGGGTCCGATCCGCGAGGCCCTCAACCGGCTGAGCGCCGAGGGGCTCGTCACGATCCGGCCGCGGCGGGGTGCCGTGGTCACCGGGCTCTCCAAGCAGGAGTTCCTCGAGGCCTACCAGGTCCGCGAGGCCCTAGAGGTGCTCGCGGTCAAGCTCACCGTGGAACGGGCTGACGACGAGCTCGTCGCCCAGCTCGAGCAGTACGTCTCCGACATGGACGAGGCTGCGGCGGCCGACGACATCGATTCGTTCTTCGACCTGAACTCGTCGTTCCACAAGGAGTTCATCGAAGCGTCGGGCAACCGTCGGTTGCAGGAGGTCCATGCGCAGGTGATCGGCACGATGGGTCGCTACCGCCGGCGCTCGCTGGTCCTGCGGGGCGATCTGCGGCCGTCGATCGAGGAGCATCGCCAGATCGTGGAAGCCGTCCGCAAAGGCGATCCGGATGAGGCCGCCGAGTTGCTCGCTCACCACATCAGCGTTCCGCAGAAACGGCTGCTGGAGCTCACCGAGGCGGAGTTCGCCAAGGACTTCAACTCGGCGGAAGTCCCCTTCGCCACTACCGCCAAGGAGCTGTAAGGATGACCAAGACGGGCAAGCTCGAGTTCGGCGTGAACCTGAACAACCGGGAGCCGTTGATCGCGCCCGATTACCAACTGGGCGATCTGCTCGAGTTGTCGACCAAGGTCGAGGAACTCGGGTTCGATTCCATCTGGGTCGGTGACAGCCTGTTCTCGAAGCCGCGCTACGAGGCCATGACCCTGTTGTCGGCGTTGTCTCAGCGGACGCAGCACGTGCGGCTCGGGACGGCCTGCCTGGTGACCTCCACGCGCAACCCTCTCTACCTCGCCTTGGAATGGGCAACGCTGGACCAACTCTCCAACGGTCGGACCATCTTCGGGCCGTGCATGGGCAACCCGGAGGAGGGTGTCCGCCGGGAGTTCGCGGCGCTCGGTCTCGACTTCAAGCGACGCGCTGCGATCTTCGAGGAGGGTCTCGAGATCGTACGGGCGCTGTGGAGGGACGGCCGTGTCGACTTCGACGGTGAGTTCTTCACCTACGAGGACATCGCGTTCCACTCTGGCACGGAGATGGCGCCCTTGCAGCCGTTGCAGACACCGCCACCGACCTGGATCGTCTCCAATCCGCGGCTCGTGACCGAAGACGCGAGTCAGCAGATGATCGACCGGATGAAGCGCGCGTGTCGGCGCATCATCGAGTACGGCGATGGCTGGATGACGTGCTGTCGCGCGGAGCATCCGGAGGAGCTGACTGAGCAGCTTGGGTACTTGCGCGACGCGGCTTCCGAGCTCGGGCGCGACTTTGACGACTACACGGTCTCGTACCAGGTCACGATGAACATCGGGGAATCCAAGGAACAGGCCCGCGAGAGCTTCAACGCCTACATCTCGCAGTACTACCCCGAGTTGAGCAAGGCGATGGATCTGTCGAACTGGGGTCCCGTGGGCACGCCGGACGAGATCATCGCGTGGTTGCAGGAGTTCGCTGAGCGGGGTGTCGACCACTTCATCTGCCGGTTCGGTGACATCGACCAGTTCGGGCAGGTTGAGATGTTCGCAAAGGAGGTCCTGCCGGCGTTCCGCTCGTGAGCGGACGTCGATGATGGGCAGACCGTAGGAGACCGCAACCAGAAGAGTGAGGGAGCGATGACCGGGACGGAGAGGACCGAGGAGAGCCTGCGCAATGATGCGGAGCTGATCGTCGACGTGTGCTTCGAGGTCGCCGAGGACGACGTCGTGACGATCATCACCGACAACCGGCGCAGCGAGGAAGCGGAGATGTTGGCCACCGTGGTGTCAGAGCGTGGTGGCTGGCCGATCGTGATGAACAACGACACGCAGGTCCGGCGAGCATTGCAGGACACCCATTTCCCGATGGTGCCACCCAAGAACCTCCACACGGCCATGGTCAGCTCCAACGAGATCATGATCGTGACGAACCTGGAGTGGGCGAATCGGTTTGCCCATGTGCCGGCGGTCAAGGAGTCATGCGCCCACGGGGTGAAGATCGCCTCGGTCGAAGAGGGCTTCGGTTCCTGGGGGTTGTCGGTGGACGACATCCGTCAGACGATCGACAACACCAAGCGGGCCATCGAGAAGATCGAAGGCAACAAGCTGGTGCGGGTGACCTCCGAGGCGGGGACCGACGTCACGGTGTCGATCGAGACCCGTCCCGCTCTCGAGATCGTCCCGATCAAGGAGCCCGGCGTCATGATGGGCCCCCTGCCGTTGTGGGGCGAGGTCGCCTTCGCCGCCGTCGAGGACCAGACCAATGGGCGGATCGTGGTCAACGGCAACATGCTGGGGATCGGTGTCCCCGGTCACGTGAGCAGCCCCATCACCTGGCACGTCGAGGACGGCCGGTACAAGGCCATCGAAGGCAAGGAGGACGCCGAGCGGCTGCGAGACACCGTCCGTGACGTGCCCGGCGCGGACGTCGTCGGTGAGTTCGCGTTCGGTACCTCCGACCGGGCGCCGTTGGGTTCGCCGTCGGAGAAGGGCCGCAAGGGCACCGTGCACTTCGCGCTAGGCGACAACAAGAACGCCTATCCAGGAGGGCAGAACGTCAGCCGGTTGCACCTCGATGGCATCGTGCTCGACGCGACGATGCAGGTGGTCGACACGGGCGAGTACATCCTCAAGGACGGAAGGTGGCAGCTGTGAGCGACAACGAAGGCGTCAAGGCCATACCCATGGCCGACGTGGATCCGATCCCGCTGCCGAACGGCAGCTGGAGCAGGGTCCTCGTCAACGGCCAGACCGTCGAGGGCAACCAGGCCTCGATCGGCTACTCGGTGTTCACCGTCGGGTTGGAGACCGCCGATCTCTCCCACGAGACCGAGGAGCTCGCCTACGTCATCCAGGGCGAGGGTGTCCTGCGGCTGCACGACGGTGCTGTCCCGTTCAAGGCAGGGGATGCCCTGTACGTGCCCGCCAAGGTGTGGCACGTCGTCGCCAACACCGGTGACGAGGACGTGATCATGGTGTTCGCCTTCCCACACCCTGACTACCCCCCGACCGAGAAGCGCTGAGGCGAGGGAGCGACTGGTGAGAGATCCCGCCGACGATGCTGGCAAGACGGTCCAGCAGCAGGTCTCCGTGGCCTGCAGGTATCTCGCCCTCGAGGGGTTCGAGGACCTGACGCTGGGCCACGTCAGCAGCCGTGGCGAGGATGATGCGATCGTCCACATCAAGCGGAAGGGTCCGGCGTTGGGCGAGGTCCGGGAGCAAGACGTGCTCCCGCTCGAGTGGCAGGACCCGCAGGCGCTGCACGTCCCCGAGATGCACCTGGAGGCTGTGCTGCACACCGAGGTCTACCGGGCACGACCCGATGTGGGAGCGGTCATCCATGCTCATCCCTGGTACTCGACGGCGCTGGCTGGCACGTCCACCCCGCTCGAATTCGTGACCCACGACGCGGTGCTCTTCGAGGCCGGGCTCCCGGTCTTCGACGAGACCTCGGAGATGATCACTGAGCCGGAGCAGGGCAAAGCGGTCGCCACGGCCCTGGGCGGAGCAAGGGCACTGCTGCTGAAGAACCATGGGGTCCTCGTCGCCGGCGAGGATCTGCGGTGGGCCGTGCTCACGGCCGTCACGCTCGAACGGGCGGCGAGGATGCAGTTCATCGCCGGGCAGCTCGGACCGCTTGCTCCGATCGCCGAGGAGATGGTGCCCAACGTCTCCCGAACCAAGTACCAGGACCGGTTCCTGGACGAGTACTGGGCCTACTGGCGGCGGCAGGTCGAACGTGCTGAGCAGATGGGAAGGGGGCCACGTGCCTGAGAACACCACCACACGCATCGAGGCGGAGGTGAACGGCGCTCCGATCTCGGCTGAGGTCGAGGCGTCGACGCTGCTGCTCGACTTCCTACGGGAGGAACTGCTGCTGACCGGCGCCAAGCGCTCCTGCGAGGTCCAGGTCTGTGGTTCCTGCACGGTCCTCGTCGACGGTGGGCCGGTGAGCTCCTGCTGCTACCTCGCCGCGGACATCGACGGCCGCTCGGTCGTCACGATCGAGGGTGTGCGTGATGAACCCGGATTCGAACCCTACGAGCGGGCCTTCATCGATCACGCCGCGGTGCAGTGCGGGTTCTGCATCCCGGGCATGATCCTGACCACGAAGTCGCTCGCCGACGAAGGCGAGCTGCCGCGCGATGAGGAGGGCTTGCGCGACGCCCTCAGCGGTAACGTCTGTCGCTGTACCGGCTACCGCGCGATCATCGACGCCGTCGGGGACATCGCGAAGGCGGTGCAGCGGTGAGCAGTACCACGACGGTCAGCACGACCACGACGCAGGTCGGCTCCTCGCTCCGGCGCTCGGATGCTCGCGCGAAGCTGCGCGGCGACGCGGAGTTCGTCGGTGACATGCGGGTTCCGGACATGTTGCATGCCAAGGTGCTGCGCAGCCCGGTCGGCCACGCCACGATCTCGCGGATCGACACGTCGCTGGCCGAGGGGTTGCCGGGCGTGGTCGCCGTGGTCACGGGCGCGGACCTCGATGACCTCGATCCGTACTTCGGTCACGCCATCAAGGATCGCCCCGTCCTGGCGCTCGACCGCGTGCGTTTCGTGGGCGAGCCCGTCGCCGCCGTCGCGGCGGTGGACGAGGCAACCGCCGCGGCCGCGGTGAACCTGATAGAGGTCGACTACGAGCCACTTCCGGTCCTCGCGTCGCTGCCGGCGGCCCTCGACCCGGAGGCCGTGCCGATCCACGAGGGTCCACAGCGACCGGGCCTGTTCCACGGTCTCGGAACCCTGCCGGATCGTGAGGGGAACGTCTGCTACCGCTACCGGATCGATCGTGGGCAGGCGGAGGACATCTTCGCCTCGGCCGACGTCGTCGTCGAGGGCGAGTACGTCTTCCCTGCGGTCTACCAGTACTCGATGGAGACCCACTCGGTCATCGCGAGCTACGACCACCGGGGAGTCGAGTTGTGGGCGAACTGCCAGCACCCCTTCCTCGTCCGCGCCGAGGTCGCTGCCCTCTTCGATCTCCCGCCGTCCCGGGTCCGGATCCATGTCCCCTACCTCGGGGGTGGCTTCGGGAGCAAGTCCTACACGAAGATGGAGCCGATCGCCGTCGCGATGGCCCGTAAGGCGGGTCGGCCGGTCAAGCTGATCAACCGCGTCGACGAGTCGATGGTGACGACGCGACGCCACGGGATGCAGGCGCGCATGCGCACGGCGGCGTCCGCCGACGGCCGGTTGCTCGCACGTGAGGTCCAACTCTCGTTGGACACCGGCGCGTACGCCGACAACGGGCCCCGGGTGACGGCCACCGCCGGGGACGCCGCGCCTGGGCCCTACCGCTGGGAGGCGGTGGAGGTCGACGCCGAGTGCGTCTACACCAACACCGGACCGGCCGGCTCCTACCGGGCGTTCGGTGCCACGCATCTGCAGTGGATCGGCGAGAGCCAGGTCGACGAGGTGGCACGGCGGACGGGCCTCGATCCCGTCGAGATCCGGCGCAAGAACCTGCTGGAGCCCGGCGAGGAGGTCCGACCCGGTGGCAAGCCACTCGACGCGGACCTCATCGGCGACGTCGAGAAGGTCGCCGAGGCTGTCGGGGTCGGCGACCCCAAGGGTGAGTACACGGGACGCGGTGTCTCCGTCGGGCTGCTCGCTGCGGGCGCGCATCCCGTTTCGACGGCGGCTGTGCGGATGGAGGCCACCGGTGAGGTGTCCGCCTTGGTCTCGAGCACGGAGATGGGGCAGGGCACGCGCACGGTGATGGCCCAGATCGCCGCCGAGATCCTCGGCATCCCGGCCGGTGAGATCGCCGTCGAGGGTGCTGACACGGCCTACAGCCCCTATGACCGCTCGACGGGTGCGAGTCGGTCCACCACCGTGGCCGGCCTGGCGCTGATGCGCGCGGCACAGGACCTGCTGGACCAGTTGCTGGAGACGGCCGCGGCGCACTTCGACGTCGGCCGGGAACTGATCGAGGTCGGCGACGGAGGCCTTCGTTACGGCTCCGATGTGTTGAGCTACCCGGACGTGATGGTCAAGAGGTTCGGCTTCGTCGGGGGCGAGTTGGTCGGGCGAGGTGAGGTCCGTCCGGAAGGCACCGGGTCCTACGCGGAAGGACCCGTGTTCTGGGAGGTCTGCGTCGCGGGGGTCGAGGTCAGCGTGGACCCCGGCACCGGCGAGGTCCGGATCACCAAGAGCGCGAGCGTCGCGGACGTCGGCCGCGCCATCAACCCGCAGCTCGTCGAACGGCAGGACGAGGGCGGCACGTTGCAGGGTCTCGGCAACGCGCTCTTCGAGGAGATGATCTTCTTCGAGGACGGGTTACCCGGCAACGACACGCTGCTGGAGTACCGCGTGCCGACCACGGAGGACCTGCCGGAGCAGCTGACCTGCGTGATCGTCGAGAACGCCGACGGCCCCGGCCCCTTCGGCTCGAAGGGGTGCGGTGAAGGGGTGCTGGCAGCCATCCCGGCGGCAGTGACCAACGCGCTGGCCGATGCCGGCATCCACATCAACGAGCTCCCAGCGACGCCCGAGCGGGTCTGGCGCGCGCTGCATGCCTCGAAACCGACCGATACGAGCACTGAGGAGACAGCATGAGCAAGGTGACCTGCGCGGCCATCATCGGAACGGGCACCATGGGTCCCGGGATGGGAGCGGTCCTCGCCCGGGCGGGGATCGAGGTCCGCCTCTATGACGTCCGTGCGGAGGCACTCGACGCTGCCCGCGACGGTGTCGAGCTCGCCGATCGGGTGCTCGACGGTCTCGACGCGCCGTCGGAGCCCGGAGGCAGCATCGCGTTCGGGAGCGACCTCGCGGAGGCGCTCGATGGGTGCGACTTCGTGATCGAGGCGGTTCCAGAGAACCTCGAGATCAAGCAGCAGGTCTTCGCTGACATCGAGTCGCATGTCGCCGACGACACCGTCATCGCCTCCAACACCTCCGGCATCCCGATCTCGGACATCGCGGCCGCCTGTAGCCGGCCTGAGCGCATCGTGGGGATGCACTGGTCGAACCCGCCCCACCTCATCCCCATGATCGAGGTGATCCCGGGGGGCGAGACCGGCCAGGGTGCCGTCGACACCACCAACGCGGTCGTCGAACGCGTCGGCTATCGGCCGGTCCTGATCGCCAAGGAGGTCCCTGGCTTCGTCGAGAACCGCATCCTCTACGCGATCATGCGTGAGGCGCTCGATCTCGTCGACCGGGGTGTGATCAGCCGCGCCGACATGGACGCCTGCGTCAAGTGGGGCATCGGCTACAAGCTCGCGGTCATCGGCCCCCTCGAACTGCTCGACGTGGCCGGCCTCGACATCTACGAGAGCGTCGCGTCCTACCTCAACCAGGACCTGTCGAACGAGGCCGGGGTGTCCTCGACGATCACCGAGCTGACGGCGCAGGGCAAGCTCGGGATGAAGACCGACGGGGGTATCTACGACTACACACCCGAGAAGAAGCAGCAACTCGGCGGTGAGCGGGCAGCCAAGCTCGTGGCCGTCCGCAAGTCGCTGAGCTGACGGGAGAGACCAACACCAGCGGGAGGGACGTCAAAGATGTCGACCAAGGTGCACTTGTTGGACAGCGGAACGCTCGTGATCGACCGTTCCCAGATGCTGTGGAACATCGACTGCGGCACACCGGTTCGGTTCCCGGTCTACAGCGTGCTCGTCGAGCACGAGAAGGGTCTGTTCCTGTTCGATACCGGCTACGACCTCGAGCACGTCGAGAAGGTGCTGCCCTTCGAGCAGCCGATCCAGAGCCAGCAGCAGACCATCCCCGAGCAACTCAAGCTCGCTGGGTTCGAGCCCGGTGACGTGGACTACGTCATCAACTCGCATCTGCACTTCGACCATGTCGGAGGCAACAAGTACCTGACCGAGGCCACGACGCTGATCCACAAGCAGGAGCTTCGGCACGGCAAGGTCCCCGAGCCCTTCGAGCGGCTCGGATACTCCGACCTCGGGTTCGACTACCCGGGCGTCAAGTACGACCTGCTCGAGGGAGACATCAAGCTCGCGGACGGGCTGTGGCTCTACCAGACCCCCGGGCACACCGCCGGTCACTACTCGATGCTCGTCGAGCTCGAGAAGGACCGCAACATGCTCTTCGCCGGGGATGCCTGCTACTCGCAGGAGAACCTGGAGAAGGAGGTCATCGCCGGGTTCCATCTCGATCCGACGGATTCGGTGCGCTCGATCAAGCGGCTGAAGCGCCTGGCCGACGAGCACGACGCAGACATCTACGGCGCCCACGACGCGGAGTCCTTCAAGAACTTCAAGCTCGCCCCGGACCACTACGGCGGCTGACCGACCGTCACAGGTCCACGAGACGAAGGAGAGATCATGAAGCTCAAAGACCGCGTCGCCATCGTCACCGGTGGTGGGCAGGGCATCGGCGCCGCCATCGCGCGCAAACTCGACGCCGAAGGTGCGAAGGTCGTCGTCGCCGACCGCAACGCAACAGGGGCGGAGAAGGTCGCTGACGGACTGCAGGACGCCGTGGCGATGGAGACCGACGTCAGCTCCGAGGCCGATGTCGCCGCGCTGGTCGACGGCACGGTGGAGCGTTTCGGCAAGCTCGACGTGCTGGTGAACAACGCGGCGATCGTGCCGTTCAAGCCCTGGGACGAGATCGACTTCGCTGAGTGGCGGCGACTGCTATCGGTGAATCTCGACGGCGTGTTCCTCACCTGCAAAGCGTCCGAGGTGCCGATGCGTGAGGCGGGGTACGGCCGCATCGTCAACATGGTGTCGAACACGATCATGGCGGGAACTCCCAACATGGCCCATTACATCGCCGCCAAGGCGGGCGTCATGGGTTTCACGCGGGGATTGGCGACCGAGCTCGGCAAGCACGGCATCACCGTCAACGCGGTCGCTCCGGGTCTGACCGAGACCGAGGGGACGCTCGACAGTCCTCATAAGGAGGCCTTCGACTTCGTGCAGGGACTGCAGGCCATCCCCCGACGAGCGGTCGCCGACGATATCGCTCCGACCGTCGCCTTCCTCGCCTCCGAGGAGGCCGGATGGGTGACGGGGAGCACCATCGTGGTCGACGGCGGCCACACGAGGCACTGACGATGGCATCGTTCACGGTCAACAGTGGTGGCGCCATCCTCGCGGTGTCGGACGTGGAGCGTTCGATCGAGTTCTACACCGCGAGGCTCGGCTTCACGGTCGAGAACAGGTTCGACGGTCCACCATTCGCCATCCTCTCGCGCGGTCCCGTCCGGCTTGCATTGGCCGAGGAAGGCCACGAGGCCGATGACCGGCCAGGGATCGTTCCCACCGCGCTTCAAGACCGCTCGAAGCCCCAGGTGATGCTCGTGCTGTGGGTCGACGATTGCCCATCGACCTACGAGGCGCTCGTCGCCGAGGGGGTCGAGTTCACGACCCCGCCGGTGTACCCCCCGTGGGGTGGGAGCCGGTGCTACGCCATCGATCCCGACGGCTACCTCGTGGAGATCGAGCAGCTCGGCGACGGCTGATCGATGCTCGGCTCGGCCCACGACCGACCGGTCGTGGGCCGAGCGCCAGACGTGGCGGCCATGGGCCCGCGCATCACGTCGTCCATGTCCGCCATGCCGAACCGCCCAGAAGGAACCCCCATGATCCCGACCTTCGCGCTGCACCGCCCGACGACCTCGATCGAGGTCATCGAGCTTCGTCGTGAGCTCGAGGGCGAGGCGGCCCTGCTCTGTGGCGGCACCGAGCTGTTGCTGATCATGAAGCTCGGGCTCGCGGACTATCCGCACCTGATCGATCTCAAGCGGGTGCCGGAGCTGACCGGTATCGAAGAGGTCGATGGCAGCTTGCGGATCGGAGCGGCATCCACGCACCGTCAGATCGAACGCTCGCCGCTGGTCAAGCAGGGTTGGCCGCAACTCGCCGAGCTCGAGCGATCCGTCGCCAACGTGCGCGTGCGCAACGTCGGCAGCATCGGTGGGAACCTCTGCTTCGCCGATCCGCATTCCGATCCCGCGACCTTCCTGACCGCGTGTGATGCGACCGTGACCGTGCTCGGCCCCGGGGGTGAGCGGACGTTGCCCATCGCGGAGTTCACGTTGGGGATGTACGAGACGGCTCTGGGCGAGGACGAGCTCCTGACGGCGGTCACGGTGCCGAGGCCAGCGCAGAGCAGTGGCTTCGCGCACCGCAAGATGTGCCTGACGGAGCGTCCGGCGGTGACGACCTCGGTGCAGGTACGCACCGACGGGGAGGCGATAACCGGTTCCAGCGTGGTCGTCGGGTCGGTCGGTGGCCGACCAACCCGCATCGCTGAGGCCGAGGAGCAGCTGCTCGGAGGGAGGGCTGCGGACCTCGAGCCGACGCGGCTGGCCTCCGCCGCGGAAGCTGCGGCGCAGGGTACGGAGCCGTCCGGTGACGGTGTCGTCTCTGCCGACTACAAGCGTCAGCTCGTCCGCGTCCTCACCGAGCGCACGGTCCAGGATGCCGCGCGGCGCGCGGCGGGTCTCGCGCCGACGAACTGAGATACGGCCCGGCCAGCTCCCACCGGGTTCGTGTCGAGGTTGTGGCGGGATCGCGGAATGAGACCAGTGTCGACGATCGACACGGGAACGGACGAAGAGCGGCCCGAGCCGGGTGACCATCGTCTCGAGGGCGAGTGACGACCGTCGGATACCCGGCTCATACTGGATGGGATGGTGGAAGATGAAGGTTGGGGTTCCGACCGAGATCAAGCCGGCCGAGCACCGCGTGGCGCTGACACCGGCGGGAGCGCGTGAGCTGTGCTCCCGGGGACACGAGGTGCTCGTGCAGGCGGGGGCGGGTCAGGGCTCGCGGCTAGCCGACGCCGCGTTCGAGGCGGCGGGGGCCCGGATCCTTCCCGACGCTGCCGCGGTGTGGTCCGAGTCGGACCTGATCGTCAAGGTCAAGGAGCCGATCGAGCCCGAGTACCCCTACCTCCGTGAGGGGCTCACTGTCTTCACCTTCCTACACCTGGCCGCTTGGCCCGAGCTCACGCGGGTCCTGGTCGACTCGGGGTGTGTCGCCATCGCCTACGAGTCGGTGGAGGACCAGCTCGGCCGGTTGCCGCTGCTGGCGCCGATGAGCGAGATCGCCGGGCGGATGGCGGTCCAGGTCGGTGCGCAACACCTCGAGCGTCACCATGGGGGGAGCGGGACCTTGCTCGGTGGTGTGCCCGGCGTCGCCCCCGGCGAGGTCCTGATCATCGGTGGTGGCTCATCGGGCGAGAACGCGGCCTTCGTTGCGCTCGGTATGGGCGCGAACACGACGGTCATCGAGCTTCGCGCAGATCGCCTGAGGGAGCTGGAGCGCAGCAGCGGCGGTCGCATCCGAGGCTTGATGTCCACCCAGCTCCAGCTCGAGGAGCGCGTAGCTGTGAGCGACCTGGTGATCGGAGCGGTACTCCTGCCCGGCAAGCGTGCACCGAAGCTCATCTCCGAGGAGATGATCGCTTCGATGCCGGACGGCTCGGTGTTCGTGGACATCGCGATCGACCAGGGTGGCTGCGCGGAGACCAGCCGGCTCACCACCCACGACGCCCCGACCTACGTCGAGCACGGTGTCGTGCACTACTGCGTTGGAAACATGCCCGGTGCCGTCCCTCGTACCGCGACGCTCGGGCTCACGAACGTCACCCTGCCACCGCTGCTCCGTCTCGCGGACGGCGTCGACGCGGCCATCGGCGCGGATGCCGGTCTCCGCGCCGGCGTCAACGTCTACCGTGGCAGGGTCACGAACGCCGCGGTCGCCGGCGCGCATGGACTCGACCACGTGCCCATCGGCGACGTCGCACGGGCGGTGAGCTGATGGCCGATCCGATACAGCTCGTGCGGGAGCTCGAGCGAGGGCTGCCGGAGCTGCTCGACCAGGTGGGCACGCTCGTGTCGGCGGAATCGCCGTCATCCGATCCCGATGCCGTCTGCGCATGCGGCGAGGTGCTCGACTCTCTCGTCGATAGCCAGCTCGGCGTATCGGCTGAGCGGGTCGAGGTCGACGGTGTCACCCACCTGCGGTGGATCCTGGGTCGACCGCGGGTGTTGCTCGTCGGCCACCTCGACACGGTCTGGCCCCACGGGACCCTGCAGCGGCGACCCTTCGAGCGACGGGACGATCGGCTCCTCGGCCCCGGGGTGTTCGACATGAAGGCCGGACTCGTCCAGGCCGTGACGGCCGTGGCGATGCTCGATGATCCGACCGGCATCGAACTGCTCGTCACCTCGGACGAGGAGATCGGGTCTCCGACCTCACGGGAGCTCATCATCGAAGGGGCACGCCGTGCCGAGGCGGTGCTCGTCTTCGAGGGGGCCGCCGGCGATGCGGTCAAGACCGAGCGCAAGGGGCTGTCGCGCTACACGCTGCGTACGGCCGGCCGTGCGGCCCACGCCGGCCTGGAGCCGGAGCGCGGCGCCAATGCGCTGGTCGATGCGGCACACCAGGTCCTGGCGGCCGAGGCACTGGCCCGTCCGGAGCTCGGAACGAGCGTGACGCCCACGCTCGCGACCGCAGGGACCGCCAGCAACGTCGTCCCCGCCAGCGCCACGGTCGAGATCGACGTCCGGGCAGCGACCTACGAGGAGCAGCTCCGGGTGCATCAGGAGCTCTGCTCCTGGGTCGCGAGCCTTCCGGGTGTCGAGCTCACCGTCGAGGGCGAGATCAACCGTCAGCCGATGGACGCGGTGAGCACACGGGAGCTCTTCGGCCGAGTCGGGCGGGCCGCCGAGACGATCGGGGTCACGCCGCCTCCCGGGGTAGGCGTGGGTGGCGTCTCGGATGCGAACCTGGCCGCTGAGGCGGGTGCGCCCGTCATCGACGGTCTCGGCGCGGTCGGGGGCGGTGCTCACGCCGAGGATGAGCACGTGATCGTCGAACGGATACCCGAACGCACGGCGTTGGCGGCCGTGCTCATCGGAGACCTCCTCGCGGACCCCGTCCGCCGGAGGCCGACGCTCTGACCGGCCGCGGTACGAACGGAACGTACGACGACAGATGGGTCATCACATGGAGATCGGGAAGGTTCCCAACGAGGTGCTCGAGGAGCTCGTCATCTCGCAGCTCAGTCACCGCCGGCCAGAGGTCGTCCAGGGATCCGGTGTCGGTGAGGACTGCGCGGTCGTGGATTTCGGCGACGCGCTGTGTGTCGTCAGCACGGATCCGATCACCGGAGCGACGAGTGACATCGGACGGTTGATCGTGAACGTCGCGTCGAACGACATCGCCTCGGCGGGGGCCGAACCCGTCGCCATGACGCTGACGGTGCTCGCACCACCGACGAGCACGGAGGAGGAGCTGCGGGAGGTCGTACGTCAGGCGAACGAGGCTGCGCGAAGCATCGACGTGCAGATCGTGGGTGGACACACGGAGGTCACCGACGTCGTCACGCGCATGCTCGTCAGTGCCACCGTGCTGGGTCGCCAGGCGCGGGACCGGGTTGTCTACACCGGAGGGGCGGCCGTCGGTGACGCGCTCGTCATGACCAAGCATGCGGGGATCGAGGGCGCAAGCATCCTGGCCATGGACCGGACCGACGAGCTCGCCCGCGTGCTCGGTCAGGAGGGTCTGGAGACCGCCCGGACCTACGCGGATGATCTGAGCGTCGTCAGCGAGGGGCGGATCGGCGGGCAGGTCGGTGTCTCGGGGATGCACGACGCGACCGAGGGCGGCGTCCTCGGGGCCACCTGGGAGATGGCGGACGCGTGCGGCCACGGGATCGAGGTGGAGTTGGCGGCGATACCCGTCAGCGACGTGACCAAGGCGGTGTGCGCGCACTTCGAGATCGATCCGTACCGGCTCGTCTCCAGCGGTGTCATGCTGATCACGGTCGCGTCGGATCGTCTCGGCACGCTGCTCACGCGGCTCGCGGAGGAGGGTGTCCCTGCGGCTCAGATCGGCTGGGTCGTCGACGGCCCGTCGCGGGTGCTGACCGCGGCGGGTCCGCAGCCGCTTGAACCCCCTGAGGCTGACGAGCTCTACCGCGTCGGGGCGTGAACGTCGGGCGAGAACCGCGATGGCGAGGGAAGGGTCACGGATGAGCCGTTTCGAGCTCCATGCGGGGGAGATCGTGGAGGCCATCGACGCTCAGTCGGCCGTGATCGACCGCACGCTGACCTTCGTCCACGATCACCCCGAGCTCGCACACGAAGAACACGAGTGTGCGGGCTTCCTGGGCGACGCGCTCGCCGACGGTGGACTTGAGGTCGAGCGCGGGCTCGCCGACATGGGCACGGCCTTCCGGGCAACGCTCGCTTGCGGTTCACCCGGCCCGACCGTGGGGGTCGTCGCCGTTTTCGACGCGGTCCCCGGTCGCTCGGCCGACGGGAGCCCCGAGCCCATCCATGCGTGTGGCCACGGTCCGATCTCCGCGGGGGTCGTGGGAGCTGCCCGGGCGCTCGCCTCCGTCCGTGACCGGCTCGCCGGACGGTTCGTGGTAGTTGGATGCCCGGCCGACGAGATCCACGCTCCCGGAACGGTCGCCCGAGGACCGGGCAAGGCGCTCACAGCCGCGGCTGGTGTATGGGATGACGTGGACGTGGCGCTCTACGCCCATCCGGAGTTCATAGACACGGTTTCGCTCGAGAGCCAGTGGATGCGGCGGGAGCGGCTCGTCGTTGCAGGCACGCGAAGTCTCCGAGCCGACACCATGCAGCAGCCCCTGCTTGCGTTGACCGCGCTGCTGACTGCTACGCAGTCCTACGAGCCTGCGCACGTCATGTTGGAGTCGCTCGTGCTCGACGGTGACGTCGAGGAGGGCAGCGCGCTTCGGCTCGATGCGGACGTGCTGATCATCGACGCGTCCAAGGCTGCGGTCGACGCCCGAGCCGAGCGGCTGCGCGCGGACGTCCCCCATGGGGCGTGGGAGGCACAGCGTACGACGCCGGGCATCCAGCACGACCCGCAGGTGACGAGCTTCGTCGCGGAGGCCTTCCGGTCACTCGGGCGCAGCTTCGAGCCGGACCCGCCACCACTGCCGTTCGCGACGGACTTCGGGGAGATCAGCCGACGCGTCCCATCGGCGCTCATCGGTGTCGGCAGGCCGGAGGGGTGGATGTTCCATACCCCCGCCGGCGCTGCGGAATTCACGTCGATGGCTGGGCGCTCGGCAGCCTACGACCTGGCCCGTGTGGTCGCCATGACCGGTGCGGGGCTACTGGCTACGTGGTCGCCGGATCGGAATGACGCTTCCAGCAGCGATTAGTTGACTGTCAACAAAGCGATGGAGTATTCTACGAACGCTCTAGTAGAAGACCGTTCGTCGTGCCTCGGACACTTGGAAGCGCAGTTTCGTCACGTAGGAGATCAACCCGGCGCAGGAGGGCGCTACCGACGCCGTCACCACATCGAGCGGGATCCGCGCTGCAACTGTGGCCTGGGTCGCCGTCCACGTGGTTGACGAGCACCTTCGACGGAGGTTCATCGATCGGGCTGATCAGTGGAGTCATCGCGACACCGCGGTGAGGTGAGGACCGAGCAATTCCGATGCGTGGATCTGGGAGGCAGCACATGAGGAAACAGAATTGGGCGTGGCGGCGAGGACCGTTGGCGCTCCTTGCGGCCGTCGCGCTCGTCGTGGCGGCCTGTGGGGCCGATGAGGACCCCGTCGACGAGGCGCCCGCGGATGAGCCCGCCGAGGAGGAGCCAGCTGAGGAGGTCGAGGACGAGGAGCCCGCGGACGAGGAGCCCGCGGACGAAGAGCCCGCGGACGAAGAAGCCGCCGGGGTCGAGGTGACCAGGGTTGGCGTCGCGGCTCCCGAGGAGCCCACCGACTTCGGCTGGAACCAAGCCGGTATCGAGGGCGCCGAGCGCGCCGCGGAGCGACACGGCGCCGAGATCGAGGTCGCCGGAGGGCTCGGCTACGAGGCACCCGTGTCCACGCTGAGGCAGCTGGCAGAGGAGTCACAGCTGGTCTTCGCGCACGCCAGTGGCTACGGCGTGGCTGCAAAGGAGGTCGCGGAGGAGACCGACGTGCCGATGATCGTCTACGACTCACCGGACTCGCGTGAGCCGGGGGTCAGCGCATTCGTCGAGGTCGACGCCTTCGAGGGCGGCTACCTGGCCGGCATCGTCGCCGCGAACATGACCGAGACCGGCACCCTCGGTATCGTCGTTTCCGCGACCGCAGACTTCAACTGGGCGATGCACTCGGGCGGGTTCATCGACGGCGCCCGTTCGGTGGATCCTGACGTCGAGATCGTCGCTGCTTCGATCGGTGAGGCTGCCTACGCGGACGTTGAAGGTGGGACGCGTGTGACCGAGAGCGTCATCGCGAGTGGCGCGGACGTCATCCTCGGCAACGGGGACGGTTCAGCGTTCGGGATCATGCGTGCGATCGAGTCGGCCGATGATGACGTGTGGTACATCGACGTCATCGGCGACAAGCGGGAGGTCGACGACGAGAACATCCTGCTGAGCGGTATCTTCTGGGACTTCGGTGCGGTCTACTACGAAGCGATCCAGGACGTGGAAGCCGGCACCTTCGGTGAGGAGAACTACTCCATGAGCCTCGCCAATGAGGGCATCGATCTGATCCAGACCGAGAACATCCCGGACGATGTCTGGGAGCAGGTCGAGGAGGCGCGTGAGTCGATCATCGCGGGCGAGATCGATATCTCCGCACCGCGGACCTTCGATGAGGTCGAAGCGATGCTTGACTGAGGTCGGATAGACGCATGGCGCGTGTTGCCCGGCGGGAGCAGGTGGTTCGCTACCGCTCCCGACCGGGCAACACGGCGCTCGGGCGGCGGTGAGTTGGGCGACTGGCGCTCATCGCGACAGCCGGATGGAACGTCCGAGCAGTGACCCTGGCGTGACGGCGCCGAGGAGGGTGCGAGTGTGACCTACCAGAACCCCGCGCAGACAGGCACCGAAGGCCAGTTCGAGCCAAGTGAGCGCACGCCGGTCGTCGAGTTGCAGGGCATCACGAAGCGGTTCCCTGGCGTGCTGGCGAACGATGACATCCACCTCGCTGTCGAGCCCGGTGAGGTGCTCTGTCTACTCGGCGAGAACGGTGCCGGTAAGTCGACCTTGATGAGCATCCTGAGTGGCATGCAGTCGCCGGATGAGGGAGCGATCTACGTCAACGGTGAACAGACCGTGATCGCCGATCCACGGCAGGCCCTGGATCTGGGTATCGGCATGGTTTACCAGCACTCGACGCTGGTTCCCACGTTGAGCGTGATCGAGAACCTCATGCTCGGTGCGTCCGAGAAGCTGATCCTCGACGCGTCGGAGGCACGGGAACGGCTCGAGCAGCTAGCGGGGATGTTGGGGGCCGAGGTCGACCCACATGCGCGGGCGGGTGACCTGGCCCTCGGCCAGCAGCAGGTCGTCGAGATCATCAAGGCGTTGTGGAAGGGGACGACGGTCCTGATCCTCGATGAGCCGACGTCCATGCTCACCCCGCGCGGCATCGACGAGTTGGCGAAGATGATCGACAGCCTCAAGGAGCACGGGCTCGCCGTCATCTTCATCACCCACAAGCTTCACGAGGCTCTGCGGATGGGCGACGGCGTGTGCGTGCTGCGCCAGGGGCGCGTCGCTGGGCGGCTCTCCGCCGACGATCTGCGATCACTGGACAACGACCAGCTTCAGGAGCGGATCGTCTCCCTGATGTTCGGGGACGAATCCGGCGAGTTGGCAGGTGTCGCCGAGCTCTCCGCCGAGGTCCGCCACGAGTCGGGTCACGACCCCTCCGCCGCTGGGAGCGGTCGTCGGCAGCATGCGGAAACGGCGACGGCCCTGCGGATCCGCGGGGTTTCGCTCGCCCCTGTCGCAAGCAGCCACGGACTCCACGACATCGACTTGGAGCTCTACCAGGGGGAGATTCTCGGGGTGGCTGGTGTGGACGGCAACGGTCAGCGGGAACTGGCGGAGGTGATAGCCGGTCAGCGGGATGCCGACACTGGCGCGATCGTGCTGCACGACGGCGCGACCGAACGGGAGGTGACCGGGCTCGGCATCAGCTCCAGGCAGCGCCTCGGCCTTCGCTACCTGACGGATGAACGGCACGGCGAGGGAACCGTGCGCACGATGCCGATCGGACTGAACCTGCTGCTCAAGCGCATCGGTCAGGAACCGTTCTGGAAGCGTGGGGCGGTGCAGAACGCCGCCATCCGTTCGTACACCGAATCGGTCATCGAGGCATTCGACGTGCGAGCACCGGGACCCGACACCCCGATCGGCAAGTTGTCCGGGGGCAACATGCAGAAGGTCCTGCTCGCTCGCGAGCTGGCCTTCGAGCCCCGCGTCGTCGTCTACAACAAGCCCACGTACGGACTCGATGTCCGCACCACGCAGGCCGTCCGTCTGCGGATCCGAGAGCAGGCCGAACGAGGAGTGGCCGCACTGGTGATGTCGACCAGCCTGGACGAGCTGCTCGAGATCTCCGACCGGATCGCGGTGATGTCCAGGGGCAGGGTCGTGGGCGTCGTTGAGAACGGCCCCGGCGCGGAGGAGCGGATCGGTGAGTACATGGTCGGCGAGGTCGCGGCGTGAGTGATTCCCCGGACAACCCTTCGGCCAGCGAGCCCGACGCAGGAGGGAGTGGCCCGACGCAGCGGACGGCCACCATCGACCGGCCCGAAGGTGGCTCAGCTGGGCCATCCCGGGTGCGACAGCTGCTCGCGACCGTCACCCAGTCGCTGACTCCGATGGTGTTGGCCGTCATCGCGGGGGGGATCCTGCTCGCGCTTATGGGCCGCGACCCCATCGAGTTCTACGGGACCGTGGTCGACCGGGCGATCTTCAGCGAATCGGGTCGACAGGAGACCATCATCCGGATGGCACCCCTGCTGCTGATCGCAGCCGGCCTGATCGTCGCCTTCCGGGCCAACATTTGGAACCTCGGGATGGACGGCCAGTTCCTCCTTGCCGTGGCGTTCACGGCCGGCGTCGCACCGATGCTGATGCCCACCCTGCCCCGGTGGCTCGTGCTCACGCTGGTGCTGATGCTCGGGGGGATCATCGGTGCGGCATGGACGGTGATCCCGGCTCTGATGAAGGCGTACTACGGCCTGAACGAGATCATCACGACGCTGATGATGACTTTCATCGGCGTGAACGTGGCGAACGTCCTCGTCAAGGGCCCATTCTACGAGGAGGACCCTGGACGTGCGTTCCCCGCCACGCCGGTCATCGAGGTGGCGGATCGGCTCCCGCGGTTGTTCGACACGAGCATCCACATCGGGATCCTCATCGGCCTGATCGGCATCCTCGTGGTCCACTACCTGATGACCCGAACGTCGATTGGTCTGCGCCTCAACATCCTCGGTGCGAGCCCGAGGGCGGCGCACCACGCGGGCCTGGGCGTTGCGAAGTTGACGCTGCTCACCTTCCTCGTCAGCGGCTTCCTCATCGGACTGGGCGGCTCGGTGGAGCTCCTCGGGGTCCAGGGCTACATGCGCGCCGACTGGGATCCGGCACTTGGATTGCTTGTCGTGCCCCTGGTCTTCCTAGCGAAGATGAACGGCTGGGCGTCGATCGCCTTCGTGGCACTCTTCGCGGTCCTCGCCAACGGCGGCGAGCTCGCGACGAGAGACGCCGGCTTGCCCAACGATTTCATCCTGTTCATCGTCGCGCTGATTCTCATCTTCATGACCGTCACCGACTATCTGGCCGTGCGGCGGGGCGGGAAGGGGAATCCGTGGATCGCCCGCTTTCTGGCGAGCGTCGGTCTAAGGCGGGAGGGACGCGATGCTGAGTGAACAGCTGCTCACCGCGCTGATCTTCGGCGGGCTCGCGGCCGGGATGCCGCTGGTGCTCGCCGGCCTCGGTGAGCTCGTATCGCAACGGGCCGGCGTGCTCAACATCGGCGTCGAGGGGATGATGATCATGGGCGCCTATGGGGGCTTCGTCGCGACACTCGCGACGGGCTCGGCGGGCATGGGCTTCCTGGCCGGGGGGCTCATGGGTGCGGCGGTCTCGCTCATCATGGTCGTGCTCTGCGTCCGCATGGGACTCGATCAGATCGTCGTTGGTATCGCTATCACGCTGGGAGCCGAAGGGTTAACGAGCCTGCTGCACGCCGTGCAGTTCTCGGATACCTATCCACGCATCGGACGGACGATCGTCCTGTCGATCCCGTGGCTCTCCGATCTGCCAGTCGTCGGACGCGCGCTCTTCGGTCATCACCCCATCGTCTATCTGACGCTACTGGCCGCCATCTTCGGCACCTGGGCGCTCCAACGCACGCGAACCGGCCTGGCGATCCGTGCGGTCGGTGAGCGGCCGGAGGCGGTCGATGCCGCTGGTGTGTCCGTCGTGTCCACGCGAACACTCGCCGCGATGACCGCAGGTGTCGGTGGTGGCCTCGGGGGAGCCTTCCTCGCCATCGTCAACGCAGGCAACTTCATCCCCTTCATGACCGGTGGTCGCGGCTTCATCGCTATCGTGCTGGCCATGTTGGCAAGGGGCCGTCCGCTTTGGGTCGTCGTCGGTGCGTTCCTCTACGGGCTATCGGTATCGCTCGCAACAGCGCTGCAACTCGTCGGGGTGCCCATCCGCACGGAGGTGGTGTTCAGTATCCCGTTCGCGCTCGTGCTCATCATGCTGGTCCTGTTCGGTCGCAACGCCTACCTGCCCTCGGCGCTCGCACTGCCCTATCACCGCGGTGAGCGTTGATGGCACCGGCGCAGCGACGCGGGTTCGTCGCGATCACGGCGCTCGTGACGACGGTCGCCATCGCGTCGGGCTGCTCGCTGACGTCGGAGTCCGCTGACGAGGGCGGCGGGGTCCGGGACGAGTCCCTCAGCGATGGGGCCGGAGACGAGATCGGGCGTGACGACCTCGAACCTGGCAGCCTCGATGCACCGATCTATGTCGATGAGCGGTGGTGGCGCTCACCGAACGTCGAGGAGCCCGGCCCGGACGGGGACCCGAGACTCCCCGCGGCTGCCGAGGCAATCCGGCGCTACTTCGGCACGGACGACGCAACCGAGATGCTCGCGACCTCGGTCGGTGCTGCCGAGGACCTCGCCAGGTTCATGGTCACGATACAGGCGCTGACCGGCACGCATCCGATGGAGCCGGTGACGCAGTGGGAGTCCTTCGAGCTCGAGTCGGATGACGAACGCGGACTGCTCGTCACCGGTCGGATCTCCGAGGATCGGGCGACCGGTTCGGGGCACGTCGAGCGCCGGATCTTCGACCGCTTCGAGCTCGTGGAGCGGGGTGACGGCGAGCTGAGGCTCGCGTCCTACGAGCGCAACGGGGTCCCGATAGGCGAGGAAACGGTCGCTTCTGAGGAGCTTCCACCGGCCGTTGCCCTCGACCGCGGGGACGTGGTTCGCATCGAAGGAGTACACCGGACCACGATCGGCGTGGTGCAGGTCGCCGGGAGGATCGTCCACGATGACCCTTCCGGCGAACCGGTCGATCTCGTGTCCGAGCGCATCCGTCTCCACGATGTCGGCACGCACGAGCCGCGGTTCGTCGACCGTGAGGTCGCCGATGACGGCGACCTCACCTTCCTGCTGTCCTTCGCGGAGGAGGTTGCGGGCGACGACGTCTTGACCTTGGAACTCTGGCTCGACGCGCAGCGGGACCCAGACCGCGTCACCTTCGAGTTCGGTCCCCTCTGAAACGATCAGGAGCTGGCACACCACACGCCGAAGAAAGGCCGTGAGATGCTGTTCGACGCCCACATGCACATCGGCGACTTCCCGATGTTCGGTGTCTCCCTCGACCTTGCAGGTCTGCGGACCATCTTCGCTGAACAGCGGCTCGACGGCGGCGTCGTGTTCCATCCCGACAACGAGCTCGTCTCTCGTTCCGTTGCCGAGGTGGAAGGGGCGCACGGGCTCTTCTGGGCCAATCCGCGTCATCCCGGCGTCGCTGACGACTGCGACGGGTTCCTGGGACGAGGGTTCGTCGGCGTCAAGCTCCATCCGCTGCTTGACGGCTATCACCCGAACGATCCCAGCGTGCACCCCGTCATGGAGGTCCTCCGTGCCCGCCGGGCTCCAGCGCTCATCCACTGCGGACACCCCATCTTCACCCTTCCCTGGAGCATCGAGGAGCTCGTCCGGGAGTTCCCTGACGTGTCGGTGATCCTCGGCCACATGGGCCATGGCAACATCGTCTACATCAACGCGGCGATCGACGTAGCCGCACGCAACGACAACGTCTACCTCGAGACCTCGGGGATGCCGATGCACTCGAAGATCGCCGAGGCGGTCCAGCGGGTTGGTCGCGAGCGGGTCCTGTTCGGCTCGGACGTGCCCTTCCACGACGCTGAGGTGGAGCGGCTCAAGGTCGAGAAGAGCGGGCTTTCCGACGAGGACCTGTCATGGGTCCTCGGTCGGAGCGCGGCGCAGCTCTTCCTCTCCTGACCACCCGCTGACCTGGTCGCGCGTTCGGTCCCCTTCACGCCCGTCCGCGGCGCACCTTCCAGAGCTCGTCGTTGATGCGGTCGCGGGTCGGTGTCCGCTCGTCGAACACGTGCTCGCCGACCCGACGAATAGCGATGAGATCGCGGGAGGTGGAACTCGCCATGACCTCGTCGGCCCGCCCGAGATCGTCGAGCGTGTACGCCCCGGTCTGGATGCGGTAGCCGATGGCATCCGCGATCTCGAGCACGAGTCGTTGGCTTACGGAATCGACGAGTCCGAGCTGGTGCGAAGGGGAGTGGATGACGCCGTCGGACGCCCAACAGACGGCGAACGTCGGACCTTCGAGCACGTGCCCGTTGGTTGAGATCAGCAGGGCGTCGTCTCCGCCCGCCGCTTGGGCCGTCTTGGTCGCGAGGACGTTCGCCAGGGTCGACATCGTCTTCGCCCCTGCGGCGAGGGCGTCGGCGCGGGGCTGGACCCATGGAGCGACCTGCGGGATGAGGTGGCTCGGCGCCGGCCGCTCGGGGATGCCCTCGACGATGACCACGCGTGCGCTCGATGCGGTCACGTAGATCCGGACGACCGCATCGCCGGTGACGCCGTCGAGGACGCGGGTGACGTCCTGCTCGAGCGTCGTCAGCGAGGGGCGTGGCAGCAGGATCGCCTCAGCGGACGCCGCGAGGCGTTCGAGGTGGTCTGGCAGTCGGAAGGCGGCACCGTCCCAGACGGCGATCGTCTCCACCGCGCCGTGGCCGCGCGCGAAGCCCTGGTCCGTGACGGGCACGCGCGCCTCGCTCAGCGGGACCACCTCTCCGTCGACACAGGCGCGGGGTGCGAAGCTCACGGTGCTCCTCCTCATGTGGTGGCGAGGGGTCCGAACCTCGCCATGCGTCGCGATCAGCCGTCGTGTCGGGTGGCTCGGGTCTCGGTTCGGTCTGCCCAACGCCAGGCAGGAGGTCCACCGTGACCGTCATCTCGGTGCGGGTGTGGGCGCAGCGGTGATCCTCTGCAGGCTGGAGCCTAGGCCGTGCAGACCACGGGTTGTGGAGATCGCCCGACTCGTCGGTCGGACTGTAGGCCCTTGAGCGGGGTGCGACCGAGTCGAGGTCACTGACCAGCCGAATCCACGTCGGGGTGGAGCCGGCGGCGGTGACGACCGGACGATCGTGCTCCGTCCTTGCGGTGGCCACCCTCTCAGCCCGGCTGTCCCGAGCTCCCCGGGTGTCGTGGACGACGGGTCTCCGTCGCCGTTGACGCCAGCGTAGCGGCGCATGCAGGTGCCCCGTGCGCGAGGCCCGGGGCACCGTCGGACGCGCGGCGCTCGCCGCGTGGCTCAGGCGTCCTCGCCGCCGGCTTCCTCCACGATCATGGCGGTGACCATGCCGAACATGCCCTCGTGGCGCTCGGCGTGGGTGAGGATGTGGCAGTGCAGCACCCACACGCCCGGGTCGGAGGCGTGGACGAGCACGCTGTAGCGCTCACCCGGGGCGACGTTGACGGTGTCCTCCCACTGCGGTGCGTCCAACGGGAACCCGTCCTTGGCGAACACCAGTTGTGGCATCTGGTGCAGGTGCATCGGGTGGATCTGCAGACCCTCGTTGTAGTAGTGGATGACGATCCACTCGTCCTGCTCGACCACGATCGGCTCGGTCGCCGGGAACGACTTGCCGTTGATCGACAGGCCGATCGCGCCCGCGTCGTTGAGGATCATCGGGATCTCCTGCGCGATCTCGATGTCGTCGGGGACGTCACGGCCACCGACCTCACCCGAGGGGAACGGGATGTCCTCACCGACCTCGCCGATGATGAACGCACCGAACATGCCGTTGGGCAGCTTCATCTGGCCGTGGTGGTGCGGGTGGTACATCCCGATCGCCGGTTCCTCGGCGGTGAACTCGTAGGTGAAGGTCTCGCCCGGCTCGATCAGGTCCTGGGTGATCGGCGCGACGCCGTCCTGGTCGTGGGGGACCCGCACGCCGTGCCAGTGCACGTCGGTACCCATCGGCAGTTCGTTCTCCACGATGACCTCGACGTCGTCGCCGACGTCGACCTGGATCATCGGACCCGGGACCTGACCGTTGTAGCCCCAGGCCTCGACGAAGTTGCCGGGCTCCAACTCCCACTCGAAGGTCTCCGCGACCAGGCGGAACACCTTGGTGCCGTCCTCGCGGATCTCCTCGGGCTCGAGCGGCTGGTTGCCGAGTCCCTCGGTCTCCGCGGGGAACTGCCCGATCGTCTCCGCCATCGCGGCGTCCAGAGCCTCCCAGTCCTCGTCCGCGGCGACGTCGTGGTCGGGGTCGTGGTCCTCGTCCGCGGCGACGGTCGCATCGCCACCATCGCCGTCGACGACCGTGAGGGTGCCGGTCATCCCGCTGCTGTCGTGGCCCGGGACGGTGCACAGCAGGTCGTAGGTCCCCGGCTCCAGACCGTCGAGCGGGAGCGTGGCGTCCTCACCGCCCGCGAGCATCGGTGTGGCGACCTCGGTGTCGACCACGGCCAGGTCGTGGTCAGCGGAGCCGATGTTGCTCACCTGCAGGCTGCCCCCGGCGGCGACCGTGATGTCAGTGGGCTCGATCGCGAACTCCGACAGTTCGACCGCCACCTCCGCGGGTGCGCTCTCCGGGCCGTCCGTGGGGGCTTCGGTGGTGGTCGCCGCCGGAGCTGGCTCGGAGGCAGCGCCACCGGGGCCACTGGCCACGATCAGCGCGCCGGCGGCGAGCACCAGAGCGACCACCGCGGTGACCCCCGTGGCGATGGTGCCCATCGTCCGTCCCTCGTCCTGCTCCTCGGCCATCTCTCGTCTCCTGCGGTCGTCGGGACGTACGGCGTCCGATCCCGTCGGAACGCACGGCGTCCGATCCCGTCGGGACCACGGCGCGTCCGAGGTGCGGTCGGCTGACGCCGATCCGTGCGTGTGGCCCGGATTGCCCGCTCGGTCCTGTCGAGGTGGTCAGCGTCGAGCAGGAGGATGGCGCCGCTCCGGACCCGGCGGCAGGGTGGACGGTCCCCTCCGTCCGGCCCTGATGGCCCTAGCCACGACGGACCTTCGGCCCTGACGGCCCGGATGGGGCGGGCCGCTAGGGCCGATCCCCCACGTGACGTGCAGCGGGCACCGCTGGTCAGCTGCTCCGTCGCAGCCGCCGCCCGGACACCTCGTCGGCGACGATCCGGATCCAGGCGGCCTCGTGTCCGTGCTCGATCGCCCAGCTGTCCAGCTCGTCCTCGTAGCGGGCGATGCGGTCGTCGTCCTCGAGCAACTCGGCCCGGCCTTGGACCAGGACGCTCCACCCCGTCCCGCGGGACGGATCGTGGTCGTCGAGTTGGAACGCGACCGGCTGGCCGACCAACGCCGCGTCGAGCTTGCCGCCGACCACGGTGCGCAGCACGACGGTGGAGCCGTCGACGGTGTGGTTGACCGGGATGACGACCGGTTCACCGGCCTCGACGTAGGCGAGGCGTCCCAGCGGGCGGCTACGCAGGAGTGAGAGGCACTGCGCGAGCGATAGCACCTCGAGGTCGTTGCGGTCGGTCGGGCCGCTCATCGTCTGCCTTTGTGTCGGCGGGTCGTACACCAGGGCCACGCGACGGTTGCCTACTCGTTCCCGAGCGTCGCTCCTGTGAGGTGTGCGCTACAGGGCCGTCAGGCCCTACACCGACCGCCTGAGGTCACCGCGGTCGTTCGACCGTCGCTCAGTGCTGCTCGCCTCGTTCGATCTGGGTGTAGAAGACGGCCGCCTCCGTCCGGCGTTGCATCCCGAGCTTCGACAACAGGTTGGAGACGTAGTTCTTGACCGTCTTCTCCGCAAGGTGCATCTTCTCCGCGATCTGCCGGTTGGTCAGCCCGTCGGCGATCAGCTCCAAGATGCGTCGCTCCTGCTCCGACAGCGAGGCCAGGCGCGGATCCTGCTCGTCGCCCTGCCGAAGGCGCTCGAGCACCTTGCCGGTCAGCGACGGATCCAGGAGCGACTCGCCACGGGCCACGCGGCGCACCGCGTCCAAGAGGTCGTTGCCCTTGATGTCCTTGAGCAGGTAGCCGGCGGCTCCGGCCATGATGGCGTCGAACAGCGCCTCGTCGTCGCTGAACGAGGTGAGCATCAGACAGGACAGCCGCGGGTCGCGGGCCCGTACCTCCCGACAGATCTCCACGCCGTTGCCGTCCGGCAGGCGGACGTCGAGCACCGCCACATCCGGCGCGGTCTTCGCGATCCCCGCCAGGGCCATCCCGGCGGTCCCGGCATCGCCGACCACGTCGATGTCGTCCTCACCGTCGAGCAGTTCCTTCAGACCTCGCCGTACGACCTCGTGGTCGTCGACAAGGAAGACACGCGTCGTCACCTCGGGCCTCCGATAGGTCGATCCTGCTGCCAGGCTAGGCTGTCGGACGCCCGTCAGCCGCCACCTTCGACCGGTGGGGTGCTCGTCGGGTCACCCCGCACCAGGACACCGCTAGGGCAGGGCGATGGCGTGAGCACCGACGAGGCGACGGTACGGCAGCGGCAGCTGCTCGATGCGGTGCTCGCCGTCGCGGGAGACCTGGAGCTCGAGACCGTCCTGGCCCGGGTGGTGACCGCTGCCTGCGAGTTGGTCGATGCACGGTTCGGTGCGCTCGGGGTGATCGACGCCGACGGCACCGGTCTGTCCGCGTTCGTCCACGAAGGTGTGGACGAGGCCACGGTCGAGCGCATCGGGGAGCTACCAGAGGGCCGGGGCATCCTCGGTCTGCTGATCGACCAGCCGACGCCGATCCGGTTGGACGATCTGTCCTCGCACCCGATGTCGTACGGCTTCCCGCCCGGGCATCCGCCGATGGGGGCGTTCCTCGGAGCGCCCGTGCGCATCGGCGAGCAGGTGTTCGGCAACCTCTACCTCACCGAGAAGCGTGACGGCTCGACGTTCAGCGCCGACGACGAGGAGTTGGTGGTCGGGCTCGGTGCGGTCGCGGGGGCGGCGATCGCCAACGCCCGGCTCTACGAGGAGAGCCGGCAGCGCGATGCCTGGCGCGCCGCGGTGCTCGAGGTCGCCGGCAGCGTGCTCGACGGGATGCCGTCGTCGCACGTGCGGACCCGGGTCGCGGAGCTGGCTGCGGAGTTGACCGATGCTAGCGTGGGCTGCGTCGTCGAACCGCACGACGACGGGTTGTGGGTGCTCGCCAGCGTCGGAGATGGTCCCGCCGAGGGGTTCACCCTGGAGCAGCAGAGCGACGCGTGGCAGGTTCTGGAGAGCGGCGAGCCGATCCGGGGGCACGACGGTCCGTTGCTGGGGGCCTCCTACGTGTGGACGCCGATCCGGACCGGCGAGGGCGTCGTCGCGGCGCTCGGCGTCGGGCGTGACGTCTCGTTCTCCTCACGTGATGAGCAGCTGTTGGCCGGGTTCAGCCAGCAGGTGAGCTTCGCGTGGTCGTTCGAGCGGGCGCAGTCGGACCTGCGCCGGCTGTCGCTGATCGAGGACCGCGAACGGATCGGTCGTGATTTGCACGACACGGTGATCCAGCGGCTGTTCGCGACCGGCCTGACCCTGCAGGCGTTGCAGCGTCGGGTGGATGGCCAGCCCGACCTGGTCGACCGGCTCGGCGCCGCGGTCGACGAGGTCGACACGATCGTCAAGGACATCCGCTCGACGATCTTCGCGCTGCAATCGTCGGGTGAGGCCACCCGCGGGCTGCGCTCGAAGGTGCTCAACGTGGTGGAGGAGGTCGGCGAGGTGCTGCCGCGACCACCCCGCGTGCGCTTCGACGGTCCGATCGACACGGTCGTGACGCCGACGGCCGTCGATCACCTGCTGCCCATGATCCGCGAAGCGTTGACCAACGTCGCCAAGCACGCCGACGCCGGGGACGTAGAACTGGAACTGCTGGCCGACCACGTGAGCCTGCGGCTGCGCGTCGTCGACGACGGGCGCGGCATCGACCCGGACGCGGCCCGCGGGTTCGGGTTGCGCAACCTACGTGAGCGGGCTGAGGCCCTCGGGGCGGAACTCGTGGTCGGCGCCGGTCGCGACGGGACGGGCACCTGCGTCGAGGTGACGCTCACCAACGGATGACCCGCCCGGCCGTCGGTCAGACCTCTGGGCGACCGGTGGTGGTGCGGCGTCCGACGGGTCGTCCTGCAAGCTCGAACCGTCGTCGAGCAGCAGGGCCTCGGCAGCCAGACGGGCAGCGATGTCCTCGAGGCAGCGCTCGACGGTGGCGAGCGCGACGCGGTGGAGACCGATCGAATCGGCGGCGACGCCGAACGGCCCACCGGGGGGTCGGTAGCGTGCGTCGAGCAGCAGGGTGACGCGCCCGGCGGCCTCCAGGTGCAGCCCCAGCTCACCGTCCAGCCCCGGGAGGAGCCGATCGATGGCGGTCGGGTCACCGTCGTCCGCGACCGGGTCCCAACGCAGCGACCGCCACCGGGTGGCGCCGGCGCGCCAGGGGGTCCCGACCTGTGCCCGTACGCTGCGCGTCAGGGAGCCGGCGCGCACGGCCATGACGTAGCCGTCCGGGCCGTCGCGGCGCGCGCCGGGAAGCCAGCGCATCGGGTCACCGTCGAAGGCGGTCGCCAGCGAGACCGGGTCGCCGACGAGCGGCAGGAAGCTGCGGATCGTGCGTGACACGGTGGCGTCCTCGGAGACGGGGCTCATCGGCTCTCCGACGGTACGGCGCCCCCGGTGACGTCCAGCAGGGCAGGAGGTCCTCAACCTGAGGGACCACACAGCCCGGCTGGCGAGCCCGCATCGAGCATCTCAGCCGGTGTTCCGCAGCCCGGCCGCGATGCCGTTGGTCGCGACCAGGACCGCGTCACGCAGGCGGGAGGACCGGTCGGTGTCGGTCTCCTCGCGCAGTCGCGCAAGCAGCGCGGCCTGGACCGCATGGAGGGGGTCGAGGTACGGGTCACGCAGCCTCAGCACGGCGCGCAGGTCCGGGTCGTGGGCGAGCAGTTCGGTGCCGCCGAGCACCCGGCGCAGCGCCGTGGTCGTCCGTTCGAACTCGGCCTCGATCTGGGGGAAGACCGCAGCACGGATCTCCGGCCGCGCCAACCGGGTGTACTCGGACGCGATCCGCAGATCGGCCTTCGCTAGGGCCATCTCGACGTTGTCGAGGGTGACCTTCAAGAGCGGGCTGACCGCGACCAGTTCCCGCAGCTCCTGCCATCGGTCGTGGTCCTCACCCGCCCAGCTGTGGATGGCGGCACCGACCCCGTACCAGGCCGGCAGGTTGATGCGGCACTGCGTCCAGGCGAACACCCACGGGATGGCGCGCAGGTCGTCGATGCCCGCACCCGGCTTGCGGCGCGCCGGGCGGGAGGCGATGTTGAGCTCGCCGATCGCGTCCAGGGGCGTGGCCTCGCGGAGGTAGGTGATCGTCTCCGGCGTGTCGTGCACCAGGTCGCGGTAGGCCTGGCGGGCGCGGCCTGCCAGGTCGTCCAGCACCGCGTCGACGCGGGCGGTGGTCTTCGGTGCCCGGTCGGGTCGGGCCGTCAGCAGCACGGCGTGGATGATCTGCTCGAGATGGCGGTGGGCGAGCCGGTCATCGCGGTAGCGCGCCGCGATCACCTCGCCCTGCTCGGTGAGCTTGAACCGGCCGCGGACCGATTCCGGTGGCTGCGCCCGGATGGCGGCGTTGGCGGGACCACCGCCGCGGCCGATCGACCCGCCGCGACCGTGGAACAGGGTGAGCTTCACCCCATGGGCGTCGGCCACCTCCGCGAGCGCCCGCTGGGCGCGTTGCAGCTGCCAGGTCGCCGCGAGGTAGCCCCCGTCCTTGTTGGAGTCGGAGTAGCCGATCATCACCTGCTGGTGGTCGTGTCGGCGGTGCACATGATCGCGGTAGGGCTCACAGCGCAGCAGGTCATCGAGGACCTGCGGTGCACGGTCGAGGTCGTCGACCGTCTCGAACAGCGGCGTCACGTCCAGCGCGTCGCCGCAGCCGGCGTCCCGCGCCATCACCAGCACGGCCAGCACGTCCGAGACCTGCCGGGTCATGGAGATGATGTAGGTGTCGATCGCGTCGCGGCCGAGCCGCTGGTGCGCTCGCCGCACCGTGCGGAACAGTCGCAGCGTCTCGTTGGTCTCCTCGGACAGGTCGAGGACGGCCGGAGCGAGTGGCCGCTCGGTGCTCAGTTCCCGTTCGAGGATCGAGCGCTGGTCGTCCTCGGGCAGACTGGCGTAGTCCGACGCATCGCCGTAGCGGGCGAACAGCTCGCTGAGCGCCGCGGCGTGCCGGCTGGCGTGCTGTCGCAGATCGAGGGTGACGAGGTGGAAGCCGAACACCTCCGCCTGGATCTGCAGGTCGCGGACGCGGCCGTCGGCGATCCTCGCGGCGCCGGCGGCCCGGAGGCTGTCGCGGAGCAGCTGGAGGTCGTCGACCAGCTGATGGCTCGTGGCGTAGCTTCGTTCATCGACCTTCCGATCGGCTCGCCACGGGTTGGCTGCCCGCTCCTCGGTGACGGCCAGGACCCGGTAGACCAGCACGAGGAACTGTCGGTGCGGCTGCTCGGGGTAGCGCTCCTCCGCTTCCGCAGCGTCCTCGGGCAGGACGTCGGTCAGGGCGGCGTAGCGTCCACGTAGCGCCGCGGTGGGCGCGCGGCGGCTGGTGATCGACAGGTGGGCATGGAGTCGATCGATCGATCGACGCAGCAGTCGGATCGCCAGCGTCTTGTGCTCTCGCAGCGTGCGCTCGGTGACCGCCGCGGTGACGTTGGGGTTGCCGTCGCGGTCCCCGCCGATCCACGACCCGAACCGCAGGAACCGTCCGACCTCGACCGTGACATCGGGGAACGTGGCACGCACGGCCCGATCCAGCTCGCGGTAAAGCCGTGGGACGGTGTCGTAGAGCACCGCGTCGACCCAGTACAGCCCGTTGCGCACCTCGTCGATCACCGTCGGCGCCTGCGCGCGGGTCTCATCGGTCAGCCACAGGGAGGTGATCTCCTCCGCCAGGAACTCCTCGAGGTTCTCGCGGACCTCGGGGGAGAGGCGTTCCTGATCGAGGCGGCGCAGGGCCGCGGAGATCCGTCCGAGCTTGGTCAGGACCGTCCGACGCTTCGATTCGGTCGGGTGCGCGGTGAGGACCGGCCGGATCGCCACCTCGTGGAGCACGCCCTCGATGCTGTCGGCGTCGATCCCTCGATCCGCCAACCGCTGGATCGCGGCGGCGATCGTCTCCGTGTAGATCTCGCCGGCATCGGCCGCTGCCTGACGGTCGAAGATCAGCTGTCGGACCAGCGCTTGGTCCTCGGCGAGGTTGATCAGGTGGAACCAGGAGGCGAAGGCGGTGACGACGACCAGCGCGTCCTCCGCGGGCACGTCTCGCAGGATGGCGACCAGCTCGCGGCTGGCGTCCGCGTCACCGCTGCGGGCGTCGATGGCCAGGTGCCGGATCCGTTCGACCAACTCGAGCCGGGCGGCGCCCTCGATGTCGGCGATCGTCCGGCCGAGTAGATCCCCGAGCAGGCGAACCTGCGTGCTCGCCGCTTCGCGGTCCATGATCGGCTCCTCGATGTCAGCGCTGCACGCGGGCGGGACGGTCGGTGCCGCAGCGTCGGAGGCTACGGGGTCGGCGACCC
This sequence comes from Nitriliruptoraceae bacterium, assembly GCA_007121785.1. GTDB lineage: Bacteria > Actinomycetota > Nitriliruptoria > Nitriliruptorales > Nitriliruptoraceae > SKTG01. The sequence goes on along the minus strand of SKJX01000010.1, from coordinate 8,805 downwards.
GGTAGCGTTCCGCCGCGAGCCGAAGCGGGGCCCGACGCGAGGGGAGCGCAACGGTGCTGGTGTTGCACCACGACGTGACCTCCGCCGCCGCTGCGGTCGCCGTCCTACGGCTCCAACCGCTGGCCGATGCGGGAGGTCAGGTCGCCTTCTCCGGCATCGACGTGCTGGGTCTGGCCATCTCGATCCCGGTGACGCGCGATCTGCTGATCGAGCAGGAGCGCCACGCCGATCGTGCCGCTGCCCTCGGCCTGGAGCTGCGAGCGCCGAGCCGGCAGCCGCCGACCCTGGCGTGCCACCTCGTCGGCGAACTCGCGGACGAGCGGGGGCAGGGTGCAGCCTGGCGGCTGGCGTCCCTGCGGGCCTTCTGGACCGAGGATCGGGACCTCGGCGATCACGCGGAGCTGACCGATCTGGCCGAGGACATCGGTCTGGACGCCGCCGACGTGACCGCACGGCTCGCTGACCGGACGGCCGTCCGGGACCTGCGGAGCCGGATGGCGGCGCAGCGGCAACGGGGGATCGGTGGTGTCCCGGTCCTCGAGGTCGACGGCGCGTTCGTGCCCGCGGACCTGAGCGATGCGGACCTCGAGCAGCTCGCCTTCGGCGGTACGCGGTGAGCCTGCCGCTGGAGTCACCGGCGCAGCAGCGCCTCGCCGACGACCTGCTGGCGTGGGGCGAGGACCGGCCCGTGGCAGCACCGGGGGTGGCCGCCGAGCTGCGGGGGGAGTTGCAGCGAGGTCTCGCCGAGCAGCACGACGCGGTCGCTGCCGCCGCCTCGGCCCGGCGCGACGGTCGGGTGTGGCTGACGCGGACCACGCTCGAGCGGGCGGTCTGTGACGGCTGGCAGCTGGAGCCGGAACCCTTCGAGCACACCTGGGAGAACGTGCGCAGCCACCTGGTGGTGGCCGCCATCGTCGAGGACTGGGGACGCGACCGGCGGGTCGCGATCGACGCGGTCGTGGCCGATGTCTGGCGACAGGAAGCATCGCGTCAGCCGGGCGACCCCGGGTCGAGGTCGGCCTGGCTCAACGCCTGTGAGGATCCACAGCGGCTTCGAGCCGAGGTCGCCGAGCTCGTGGCGACCTTCCGCGAGGTCTGGCCCCGCATCCCCGGCGAGGTACTGGTCAGCGACCTGCGGCGCACGCACACGCTGCGGCTCGCGCGCGGCCGGGTGGTGCTCCGCGGCACGACCGACGTGGTGCTCGACAGCCACCGGCAGGACGATCGCGCCCGCGCGTTGGTCGTCGACCTGCGCACCGGCTTGCCGCGTCCGGGTCGGGACCGTCGCGCCGCCCGGTTCTCCGCGCTGCTGTGGACGTTGCACACCGGTCGGTTGCCGTTCCGCTGGGCGAGCTTCCACGTGCCCGAGGGCCGCGTCGAGGTGGAGGACCTGGACGTCGAGGTGCTGCGCGACGTCGTGGCCTCCGTCGTGGACGCGGTGATCCAACTCGGGCGTATCGCCGACCTGCGACCGGGCGCGTCCGACCACGAGCTGCGGCTGTCCGGTGGGACGTGGTGTGACCACTGCCGGCGACGGGTGGCCTGTCCGGAGGCGCCGCGCTGAGCCGTCCATCGGCGACGTCCCGGGGGGCCCGACCTCGACGGCGCCCCCGCGTCACCGCAGACGTTGGATGTCACAGGCTGCCGGCATGGTGGGGGCCACCTCGACGGAGCCGTTCGACGGCTTCGGCGCTCCACGACACAGCACGGCAGCGACGTGATGGAGGACCCACGATGACCGACGGCCCGGGGATGACGATGGACGATCGACGCCGTGACGCGACGGGGTCGTCGGGGCAGCCCCGGCCGATCGGCACGTTCCGGACACCGGTCCGAGGCCACGCGTTCGCGGGCGTACCGGAGGCGGCCGGCACGGTCGAGCCGGGACGTCCCGCCTCGCTGGTACGCGAGCCGGGGAACCCGGCTGACCCCCTGGCCATCGCCGTCTGGATCGATGCCGCGGACGGTCGGCCGTGGCGCATCGGCTACCTCGATCGGCTGGTGGCCGGCCGACTCGCGCCGCGGCTCGACGCGGGGACGTCCATCCAAGCGGAGATCGACGGCTGGGTACCCGAGCCCGACGGCCGCTGGCGCCGGCCCCTGTTGCGGGTGCGGTCGACCTCGGCGCCCACACCCGACCGGGCATCAGCCGCGGACGAGGACGTTCCGCTGCGGGGCCGTCCGCCGGGCGTGCGCCGTCGACGGGTGCGCGGTTGACCGCACGACCGGCTCGCGCACCGATGCCTCGTCAGTCGTCGTCGGCGTCTTCTTCTTCTTCTTCTTCTTCTTCTTCGTCATCGTCGTCGGCGTCGCCGTCTTCGTCGACTCCGTCGGGTTGGGGTTCGGGGCCCCGCTCGACGATGCGGGTCTGGGGGACGTAGCGGGTGTCGATGGTCCGCGTCTCTTCACCGCCGTCGATGAGGGCGACCGTGCGGGTGACGCTGACGTCGAACCCGCGACCACCCGACTGCAGGACGTTCTCCTGCCCGGGCGTGAGGTCCGAGCTCCTGCGGTTCTCCGTCTCGAAGTCGCGGTAGTTCGACGGGGAGCTGTGCGTGGCGCTGACGGCGTTGGCGCGGGGCTGGCCATACAAGGTGACCGTGACGCTCGAGGCCGTGTGGGCGGTCTTGACCAGCACCGCCCCATCGGTGTCGTTGGTGAACTTCACGTCGAGGACGGGGTAGTTCAGCGTCGCTTCGCGACCCATCGGGTAGCGGCTGATGTACCACGAGTGCGCTCGCCAGTCGTCGAGCTGGACGCCGGCGAAGAACGCTGCGTTGAAGGTCGTGGTCCCGAACTGCGAGGTCCCGCCGCCGCAGGTGTCGGTGAGCTCCCCCTGCACGATCGTGCCGGCCGGGACGTACCCCTTGTCGCAGCTGCGCGGGCCCGATACCTCGTTGATCGAGAACTGCTCGCCGGGGAGCGCCAGCGTGCCGTCGATGACGTCGGCGAGCCGCTGGATGTTCTGGTTGCGGCTCTGTCCGGCGGTGTAGTAGGTCGTGAAGGTCCCGATGGCGTGGGTCGGTCGGAGCTCCTCCGCCTGTTCCTCGGTGAGGTCGGCGTCGACGGTGGCCAGGTCGATCTCCGCTTCACGAGCGCCGTCGCGGAACAGTTCGGTCAGCTGCTCGCTCGCCCGCTCCACGTCGAACCGGCGACCGTCGCGGCCAGGCTCCACCTCGACGTTGGCTTCGACCGGCTGGTAGGTGGCGTTGCCCTGGGCGTCGAAAGTGGCCGGCGGGGTGCGGCTGGCCGAGTAGCTCGCGTCCACGGGCGGTTCGTCGAACCGCTCGCCGGCGATCTCGGCCAGCTCGTCCTCGACGTTGTCCTCAGGGACCTCGAGCTGCAACGTGGTGCCGGTGGCGCCGCCCTCGGTCTCGACGATCTCCAGCAGCTGGTAGACGTCGTCCGGGGTGAGCGTGAGGTCGGCGTCGTCCGCGGTCAGGACGAGGTCATCGGCGAGCGCGGCCTCCGTCTGCTCGGCGACGACCTCGAGTTCGCCGTCGGCGATCGGCTGGGGCGTCGTCTCGGCCGGGAGGTCGACGACGTGCTCGCCGGAGCTGAGCAGCCGATCGTGCGCGAGGCCGATCGTCTCCGTCCGGTCGATGATGATCAGGCCCTGCGATGGCTCGACCGTGACCTCGAGCGTCTCCTCGTCGATCAGGACGTCACCGCGCTGCTCGTCCTGGTCGAGATCGTCGGCGAGGTCGTCGACCCAAGCCTCCAACTCGCCCGGGTCCGCGTCCCGAACGAACTCGTAGGACGCTCCGCGACGCAGCGATCGGATCCGGGTGGCGATGTCGCCGGGCAGCCCCTCCCGGCCGCGGCGCAGGGTCGCCTCCACGGTCGCGTCGAGATCGATCGAGTAGTCCACGTCCCGTGCGGTCAGCGAGTACGTCTCGTCCTGGAACTCGAACGTGACCGGGTCGGTCTCACGGCCGTCGACCTCGGGTTCCAGCGTGGCCCGCAGCTCCGGCTCGGTCATGCCCCCGACCTCGATGCCAGCCACCTCGGTGTTGGGCAGGACGCGGTCGCGCTGGACGAACCACAGCACGCTCAACGCGATGACCAGGAGCACGACGAGGCTCCCGACCACCCCGCCGGAGATGGACGCCCATCGGCGCGCTGACACGTTCGCGAACACGGTGAAGACCTTGCCCCAAGAGACGTGGCCGCGATCCGCGAGCCGTCGCCACACGATACCAGCGTCCCGTCGGGGACCGTCGTTGCCCCGACGGACACCGTCCGTGCCGTGTGGGCGCGGCCGCGTGCATCGGTAACCTGCGCGCGGCCGTCGCGCCGACGTCCACCGCAGAGCGGTCGAGGTGGGGCCGCGCCGCAGGCGTCGGTCGCCGCGTTCGGATCGCGCCCCGGACCCGAGGAGACGTGCGTGTGAAGGTGTGTCGTCTGACCGCGCCTGCGCTACCGACCGCTGGTGTCCTGGCGCTGATCGCCGCCCTGCTGCTGATCCCGCTGGCGAACGCGGCGTCGTCGGATGAGTCCGACGCGGAGGAACGACTGTCGGAGGCACAACAGCGGCTCGCCGACATCGGTGACGAGATCGCGGACGCGGAGGCCGAGGCGGAGGATGCCGAGGAGGACCTCGAGGACGCCGATGCGACGCTCCGCGAGATCGAGGAGGTCGTCAACGAGGTCACCCTCGACGTGGAACGGCAACGGGCCGCCGTCCGTGACGCCGAAGGGCGGCTCGAGACGGTGGAAGCCGAAGCGGAGGAGCTCACCGAGCGGTTCGAGGACCGGGTTGCACGGCTGTTCAAGCAGGGGCCGGAGCTGACGTTCGAGTCGCTGCTGTCCAGCGGCGAGGTCGACGAGGCGGTGGCACGCACCATGCTGCTCGAACGCGTCACCGAGGGTGACCAGGTCGACCTCGAGCGGCTCGACGCCGCGTCGGTGGCCGTCGACGCCGAACGCGCGCGGCTCGCGGAGGAGGAGGCCGAGCTCGAAGCCCGTCTCCAGGAGCAGCAGGAGGTGCTCGCCGAGGCGGAGGAGCTGCGCGAGTCGCGGGCGCTCGCTGCGGCGGATGCTCGGGAGCAGGTCGAGCAGCTCGAGGCGGAGGAGGACGATCTCGCCGACGAGGAGGCGGAGCTCGAACAGCTGATCGCGGAACAGCAGCGTGCGGAGGAGCGCCGCCAGCAGGAGCAGCAGGAGCAGCAGCAGGAACAGGAGCAGGCACAGGAGGAGCAGCAGGAGTCCTCCTCCTCGGCGCCCTCCGGTGGCGGTGACACGTCGGGTGGTGGTCAGGCCTCCGCGTCCGGCTACGCGTGGCCGATGTGTGCGCCCGTGACCTCCGAGTACGGCCCACGCTGGGGTCGCATGCACCGTGGGATCGACCAGGGTGCGTCGCCGGGAACCCCGATCGGTGCCGCCAAGGCCGGCCGGGTCATCTTCGCCGGCTGGCAAGGGGGCTACGGGAACCTGACGCTGATCCAGCACGACGACGGCGTGGTCACCGCGTACGCCCACCAGACCGAGTTCGCGGTGTCCGAGGGCGCGCAGGTCTCCCAGGGGCAGACGATCGGCTACGTCGGCTCCACCGGGAACTCGACCGGGCCACATCTGCACTTCGAGACCCGCGTGAACGGGTCGGCCGTCAACCCGAGACAGTTCCTCTCGGGCTCACCCTGCTGAGCGGTCCGCTGCGCGGTCAGCCTCCGGGAGCCGTCGCGCCGGACGTGCGATGCGCGCTGCCGACCTCGGCGGCCGCACGGCTGACCATCCGAGGGTCGCCGTCGGTGGTGGTCAGGTCGTACGCTCCGCTCGATGACGGGCGAGCACGAACGGTACGAGCAGCTGGCGGTCGGGCACGTGCTCGGCGGCCTGTCGACCTCGGATGCCGCGGCGTTCCGGTCGCACCTGCTGGGCTGTCGTGACTGCCGCTCGAAGGTCGCCGAGTTGCGGGGGATCGCCTCCGACCTCGCCGACGCCGAGCGGGAGGAGCGCTCGCGCGAGCCGGTCCGCACCGAGCTGCCCCGCCGGACCGAGGACGAACCCTCGGCCGAGGGTGGGGGAGCTCGGGTGACGATCCGCCACGTGACCGTCGCGGTCATCGTGGTGGTCGTGCTGGCGGTGTCGATGGCGTTCTGGAACCTGCACCTGCGGACGGCGTCGACCGCCTACCTCGGGCTCGTGCAGACCCAGTCGGAGACGCTGGCGGGCCTCGCCGAGGGCATCCCTGTGGACCTGGACGCTCGTGACGGGGTCCGCGGGGTCGCGACGACCGACGGTGACTCGCTGTCGATGAGCCTGACCGGTCTCGACCCCCTGGCGGATGGCGAGCAGCTGGTCGCCTGGTTCGAAGCCGCCCCCGACGGAGACGAGGTGCCGCCGCGGCGGCTGGCGGCCGGCGATCAGCTGGACGATGGGGGGATCGCGGCGACCCTGGACACCGGGGGAGCGACCCGGCTGGTGGTCACCCGTGAGGCCGATGCGACCGTCGACGAGCCGACGGGTACGACCGTGGTGGAGGCATCGCTGCCGACCGAGGGCTGACCCGTCGCAACGGATGCCGACCCGTCGCGCGCGATGACGGTCAGCGCCTCGCTTCCGGCGGACGGCCTCCGTCGCGTTCGCTCTCACGGTCCTCGGGGTCTTCGTCGAAGTAGTCGAGTCGGTCGAGCGGCATCACGACCGACGACAGCACGTTGGTGAGGTGGGCGACGACCCGCTTGAGGTAGCGCAGCGCGAGCGCTCGAGCGATTGGGTCGGGGTCGGTGTCCTCGCCGCGAACCAGCGCGGACACCTCGTCGTCGAAGCGGTCGAGGAGTTCATCGCCGCCCTGCAGCAGCTCGCGCGCCCGCTCGACGTCGCGTCCGGCGAAGGTGGCGGCCGTGTGCTCGATGAGCTCCAGGATGCCGTCGCGACGCGACGACCAGTTGTGGTGGGCGCCCAGGTCGACGCCGTCCCGGGCGAGGTCGAGCAGGTTCTTGGCGTAGTCGCCGACCCGCTCGATGTCCTTGACGATCGACATGTAGACCAGCATGGCGGGCGTGTCGAGGGAGCCGGCGACGCTGGCGTGGACCACCAGTTCACGACGGATCGCGCGCTCACCGTCGTTGACCCGTCGGTCCGTGCGCTTGACCTCCTTGCGGATCTCGTCGACGTCGACCTCGCCGAGCAGCGCGGACATGGCCAGGTCGAACGCGTGCCGGTCGTCCGCCAGCATCCGCGCGATCGTCGCCTCGATCCCGTCCAGCCGAGCATCGGTGTCGGTGCCTCGACGGAAGAAACTGAAGGCCATGTGCAACTCCTGTGTGCGGGTACTCGCCTCGCCTGGTGGTCAGTCGAGGAGGATGACGCCGAGCGTCGGGATGACCAGGAAGAGGCCGACGACGTAGACGACGATGATGACGCGGTTCTCGGTCGCGGCGGCGGCGAGACGCTCCGCCAGCTTGACGGGGATGTCGCGGACGACGGGGACGGGGAACAGCAGCAGGAGGGCGCTCAGGTTGAACAGCGTATGGACCAGGGCGATCGCCAACCCTTCGGGCTGGAGGACGGCGAGGGACGCGAGGAGCGCGGTGATGGTGGTGCCGACGTTGGCGCCGAGGGTGATCGGGTAGGCGTTGCGCAACGTGAGGATCCCGGCGGCCACGAGGGGCACCAGGATCGCGGTGGTGATCGTCGACGACTGCACGGCCACGGTGACCATCGCCCCGACCAGCAAGCCTGCGGAGCCGCCACCCTTGCCGATCACGCGGTTCATCGCCCGTTCGATGCCGCCCCGGACGAGCTTGCGCATGTTGCGGGTGATCGATCCCAGCGCCAGGAAGATCGCGCCCAGTCCGAGCCCGAGGAAGAGCAACCCGGCGAGCAACCCGCCGGTGCCCGACGGATCGACGATGCCCTCGATCGCATCGATCGGGAACGAGACGGCACGGCGGATGGGGGAACGTCCAGGTGTCGCGGCTTCCGTCCCCCGCAGGATCCCGGTCAGCCAGACGGCGGATCGGGAGAGGAATCCGGTGGCCAGTTCGAGTGGCAGCAGCAGCGCGACCGCGATCAGGTTGAACACGTCGTGCATCGTCGCGCCGGCGAACGCGCGCTTGAACTCCTCGGTCCGGCGCACCGAGCCGAGCGCGGCGAGCGTGCTGGTGACCGTGGTCCCGATGTTGGCGCCCAGGATCATCGGCACCGCAGCCGGAAGGGTCAGCGAGCCCGCCCCGACCAGGCCGACGATCGTGGCCGTCGAGACCGACGAGGACTGCACCAGGACCGTGGCCAGGATGCCCGCGAACAGCCCGGCCAGGGGGTTGGACACCGTGTCGAGCAGACCTTCCTGGAAGCCGGCCCCGAGGGCGGCGATGCCGCTCTCCAGGAGGCCGACGCCGACCAGGAACAGGTAGAGCAGGGCGGTGACCAGTACGGCTCGCGCCGGAGGCGCGAGCTCGGCATCGACGCGGTTCGATCGAGGCACGGACGTCCGGTGCAGCGGCGGCGGCGGAGCCTCGCACGCGGTGAGGATGGCCGCAAGTCACCGCTGTGTCACCGGACGCGGCCGACCGTCTCGGATCTGGACCCGACCCGCAACGCCGCCCCGGAGCCCGGCGGAGAACGAGTGGACCGGGGCGCGGCTGGCGCCACGCCCCGGTCCTCGCTGGATGGAACCTCTGGCACCGTCACGGACGGCGACGTCGGTCCGTCTCAGCACCTACCGCGGTAGGCGGAGCCGCGACGTCGTCGTCGTGGCGTCGAGCGGGACGAGTTCCCGACCGATGCCGTGGGCGGTACCCGGTGTGGATTCGCTGGATGCGGTCCAGCGTCCGACCTCAGCGGCCGGGCACCTCCAGG
>SKJX01000203.1 GCA_007121785.1 Nitriliruptoraceae bacterium | reverse complement strand
CCGGTGGCACCTTCACCATCACCAACACCGGCTCGGTGGGCACGCTGTTCGACACGCCGATCCTCAACCCGCCGGAGGTCGCGATCCTGGCGACCTGCAGCGTGGAGAAGCGCCCCGTGGTCGTCTCCGACGCGTACGGCGACTCGATCGCGATCCGGTGGATGAGCTACTTCTGTCTCAGCTACGACCACCGGATGGTCGACGGCGCGGATGCGGCGCGCTTCCTGCAGGACCTCAAGTACGTGCTCGAGACCCACGACTTCGCGACGGAGCTCGGCGTCTGAACGATGCACCGTCCTTCCCTGCCCCGCACCAGCTGCGGGCGGACCACCACGCGCCGGTCGCGGTCGTGCGGCCCGGCACCGTCGGCTACCTCGACGCCTGGCAGCTCCAGCGGGACCTGGTCGCCGCACGTCAGGGCGGTCGTGGCCGCGACGTCCTGCTGCTGCTCGAGCATCCCCCGGTCTACACGCTGGGCAAACGCACCGACCGCGCCCACCTTCTCGCCGACGAGGCCTGGCTGCAGCGACGCGGCATCGAGGTGGTCGAGGTCGACCGTGGCGGGGACATCACCTACCACGGTCCGGGGCAACTGGTCGGCTACCCGGTGCTACGGCTGTCTTCGACCCGCGGGGTCGTCGGCTACGTCCGCGCGCTCGAGGAGGTCCTCATCCGTGTGCTCGCCACCTACGGGGTGACCGGCGACCGCGTCGATGACTACACCGGCGTGTGGGTCGAACGCGCGAAGGTCGCCGCGATCGGTGTGCGCGTCGCCTCCAAGGGGATCACCTCGCACGGGTTCGCCCTGAACGTCACCAGCGACCTCGACCACTTCGGCGGCATCGTCCCGTGCGGCATCCCCGACCGTGACGTGTGCTCGCTGGCCAGCCTGGGCGTCCAGACCTCCGTCGCCGAGGTCGCCGACCGCGTGGAGCAGGCGGTCGCGGAGGTCTTCGCCGCTACCCTCGAGACCGCCACGCTCGATGACCTCGAGCACCTCGATCGAAGGCCTCACTCGTGAGCGACCCGGTCAGCCCGGCGCCCCAGCGTGAACCGGTGATCCCCGACGACGCCCGGACCCTGGACGTCCTGCCCAACGGCATGGCGCGCGAACGCGCCCAACGAGCAGGCGTGATGCGCCGGTCGGTGGACACCACGCTGCCTGGTGGCCGCAAGCCCGAGTGGCTGAAGGTCAAGGCCAGCTTCGGTGACAACTTCAAGGACGTCACCAAGCTGATGGAGGGGCTCGAGCTCAACACCGTCTGTTCGCAGGCAGCGTGCCCCAACATCTACGAGTGCTGGGACATGCGCGAGGCGACGTTCCTGATCGGCGGCGAGGACTGCACCCGTCGCTGCGGGTTCTGCCAGATCAAGACCGGCAAGCCCAAGGGCTACGACGTCGACGAACCGCGCCGCGTCGCGGAGGCGGTCGAGCACCTCGGCCTGCGGTTCGCCGTGGTCACCATGGTGGCCCGTGACGACCTCGACGACGGTGGTGCGTGGCTGATCGCGGAGACGATCCGCCAGGTCCGTACCCGCACGCCCGACGTGGGCATCGAGGTGCTCCCGAGCGACTTCGGCTACGGCCAGCAGCCGCGGAAGGGACAGCTTGCCCTCGAGCAGGTCGTCTCGGCGGAGCCCGACGTGTTCGCCTTCAACCTGGAGACGACCCGGCGGCTGTTCCCCACGATCCGGCCCGCGTTCGACTACGACCGCGGGCTGGAGTTCCTCTCGCTGGCCCGCGACCGGTTCCCGAAGACCACCGCCGTCAAGTCGAACCTGATCGTCGGCATGGGCGAGACCGATGACGAGGTCCTCGAGTGCATGCGTGACCTGCGGGCCGCTGGCGTGGACAACCTCACGATCGGCCAGTACCTGCAACCGTCATCGGAGCACCTGCACCTCGACCGCTACGTCACACCGGAGGCCTTCGAACGGTTCCGCGTCCACGGCGAGGTCGAGCTCGGGTTCAGCCACGTGGAGTCCGGGCCGATGGTGCGCTCCAGCTACCACGCCGGCCAGCAGGCCATGGATGCGAAGGCCTGGCAGCCCTCCCCCGGCCAACCCGGGGGCGGGACGGCCTGAGGAACATCGCCCTCGCGAGCAGCGACACCGCGACGCTCCCCGGTCACGACTCGCCGTCGGTCTCATCCTCGGACAGCTCCTCGGATGTGGGCAGCATCTCGTCCATGTCGCCGGGAGGCGGCGAGTGGCCGCCCTGCTGGGCGATGGTGCGGGCACGCTGCGAGGTCTCCTCGTCGATGAGCGGCGGCTCGAAGCCACCCGCATCCGCTCCACCGAGCGCCGCGGGCTGCTCGGTGCGCAACCACACCGTGCGCTGGGGGAAGGGGATCTCCACCTCGGCGGCGTCGAAGGCGTTCTTGATGCGGCGACGCAGCTCCCGGGCGATCGCCCACTGCTGACCGGGCTGGGTCTTGATCACCAGGCGGATGTCGACGCTGTCGTTGCCGAGGTTCTCCACGCCCCAGATCTCGGGCTCGTCGAGGAAGGTCGCCTCGTACACCTCCTCGTGGGACATGTCCGAGGCGATGGTCAGGATCAGTTCGCTGGCGGCGTCGATGTCGGTGCCGTAGGCGACGCCGACGTCGAGCAGCGCCCGGGCCCACTCCTGGCTCATGTTGCCCACCCGTGCGATCTGACCGTTGGGGACGTGCCAGAGGGTGCCGGTCACGTCACGGACCCGGGTGGTGCGCAACGACACCCCCTCGACGACCCCGACGGCGTCACCGACGTCGACGATGTCACCGACCCCGAACTGGTCCTCGGCCAGCATGAAGATGCCGGCGATGAAGTCGCTGACCAGCCCCTGGGCACCGAACCCGATCGCCACCCCCAGGATGCCGGCGCCGGCCAGCAGCGGCGCCAGGCTGATCCCGAAGGCGGTCGAGAGCAGGATCAGTAGGGCCACGGCCCAGATCAGGACACTGAAGACGCTGTTCGCCAGGGCGCCCAGTGCATCGGCGCGCTGCACCCGGCGCACCGACACCGGCGCGTCGGCCCGGCTGCCCTCCACGAGGCTGCGACGGCGACCGAGCGAGGTGGTCCGCGGCTCGCTGGCCGAGGCCACCGCCTTGCGGATCAGGCGTTTGACCACGATCACCGCGATCGTCGCCAACACGAAGATCAGCACCACCTGGGCGATGACATCGAGGCTGCCGGCGAGCAGATGCACGAGGGGCCCGTCGCCGAACCACCCCTCCAGCAGCTCCGTCAGGGGCCGAGACGGTTCCACGATCTCGACGGTGGGTTCACCGTTCTCTGCTTCCTGCGCCAGCAGCAGCTCCACCTCGGCCTCCGACCGTCAGCTTCGTTGGCTGCGGCAGGCTAGCGGTGGGGGCAGGGGATGCCGCGGGCGCTCGGCCCCCCACGTAACGCGCCCGAAACACCGGGGAAAAGGGCGGTCAACGCCCCGCTCGTAGCGTTCATCGCGCAGGACCGACCCGGGCACGCACCGCGTGCCCTCCGGTCGGGCGAGGCGCCCCGCCGAGCCCAACCGTGGCCCGGCGGTGGCAGACGCACGTGCCGTGTGGCTCGCCGCTCGCCGGAGACGCGTCGGTGCCGGGCGTCTCGCCCACCTGCCGGCCACGACACCGGTCGACAGCACCGCGAGCCGCGCACCGATCGGGATCGGCTTCATCCGAACACCAGCAGCACAAGGAGCGAGAAGTTGGGTAGCTCACCGCAAACCGCCGCCGATGTCGTCGCGCTGTTCGAGTCCGAGGGGTACGAGTTCCTCGACCTGAGGTTCGTCGACCTGCCCGGCCTGGTCCAGCACTTCTCCGTCCCCGCATCCGCGGTGACCGAGGGGGTGTTCACCGACGGGCTGTACTTCGATGGCAGCTCCGTCCGCGGGTTCCAAGGCATCCAGGAGTCCGACATGCTCCTGCTGCCCGACATCAGCACGGTCCAGGAGGACCGGTTCCGGGACCGCAAGACGCTGATGGTCTACTGCCACGTGCACGACGCCATCACCGGAGAGGCCTACTCCCGTGACCCGCGCAACATCGTCCGCAAGGCCAGCGCGTACCTGAAGTCGACCGGCATCGCCGACACCGCCTTCATGGGACCGGAGGCCGAGTTCTTCATCTTCGACTCGATCCGCTTCCAGGGCGAACCGCACCACTCCTTCTACCGGATCGACTCCGTCGAGGGGCCGTGGACGACCGGATCGGACGACGACGGTCACGGCAACCTCGGCTACAAGCCCCGCACCAAGCAGGGTTACTTCCCCGTCCCGCCGATGGACCACTACCAGGACCTCCGCTCGGAGATGAGCGCGCAACTCGAGGCGTTCGGCATCCCGGTCGAGGTCCAGCACCACGAGGTCGGTGCCGGCGGTCAGGCCGAGATCGACATCCGGTTCGACAACATCGAATCGATCGCCGACAAGCTGATGACGTTCAAGTACGTCATCAAGAACACCGCCTGGCAGGCCGGCAAGTCGGTGACGTTCATGCCCAAGCCGATCTTCGGTGACAACGGCTCGGGTATGCACACCCACCAGTCGCTGTGGAAGGACGGCGAGCCGCTGTTCCACGACGAAGCCGGCTACGGCCAGCTCTCCGAGATGGCCCGCCACTACATCGGCGGACTGCTCAAGCACGCGCCGGCCGTGCTCGCCTTCACCAACCCGACCACCAACAGCTTCCGTCGCCTGGTCCCCGGCTACGAGGCACCGGTCAACCTGGTGTACTCCGCACGCAACCGCTCCGCGGCGGTCCGGATCCCGATCTCCGGTGACTCGCCCAAGGCCAAGCGGCTCGAGTTCCGCGTCCCGGACCCGTCCTGCAACCCCTACCTCGCGTTCGCGGCCATGCTCATGGCCGGGCTCGACGGGGTCCGCAACCGCATCGAGCCGCCGGACCCGGTCGACAAGGACATCTACGACCTCCCACCGGAGGAACTGTCCAACCTCCCGAGCGTCCCCCGCAGCCTCGAGGAAGCCCTCTACGGCCTGAAGGACGACCACGAGTTCCTGCTCGAAGGCGGTGTGTTCACCGAGGACCTCCTCGAGACCTACATCGAGTACAAGATGGACGAGGAGGTCTCGCAGGTCGGCCTGCGACCCCACCCGCACGAGTTCCAGCTCTACTACGACATCTAGCCCGAAGCTCGGGCACCGACGACGGACGGGGCGGCCAGCTGGCGGTCCCGTCCGTCGTCATCGGTGCTACCGGTCGCCGCCGCGGACACGTCCCCCTCCGTTGGCCGCAGCCAGGTGCCGATCCAGGCCGGATGCCTGCCATACCCCGAACCTCGCCGTGTGCGGCCGGTGGCGGGGACCTCGGTAGGGTTCCCCGGACCCGTCGTGTCGCACGACCGAGACCTCATGAGGAGAACCGCCTTGGGAAGCCCACCGCAGAACGGCAAGGACGTCGTCGAACTGATCGAAGCCGGCCGCTACGAGTTCGTCGACTTCCGGTTCGTCGACCTGCCGGGCCTCGTCCAGCACTTCACGGTGCCGGTCTCCGCTATCACCGAGCCGGTGTTCACCGACGGGCTGTACTTCGATGGCAGCTCCGTCCGCGGGTTCCAGGGCATCCAGGAATCCGACATGCTGCTCATCCCGGACGCCTCCACCACGCAGGAGGACCCTTTCCGGGACCGCAAGACGCTGATGGTCTACTGCCACGTGCACGACGCCATCACCGGCGAGTCCTACTCCCGCGACCCACGCAACGTGGTGCGGAAGGCGGAGGCGTACCTCGCCTCGACGGGGATCGCCGACACCGTCTTCATGGGGCCGGAGGCCGAGTTCTTCATCTTCGACTCGATCCGCTTCCAGGGTGAACCGCACCACTCCTTCTACCGGATCGACTCGATCGAGGGCCCCTGGAACACCGGTGAGGACGAGGAGGGCGGCAACCTCGGCTACAAGCCCCGCATGAAGCAGGGTTACTTCCCGACTCCGCCGATGGACCACTACCAGGACCTCCGCTCGGAGATGAGCCACCAGCTCGAGCAGGCCGGCATCCCGGTCGAACTCCAACACCACGAGGTCGGCGCCGGCGGTCAGGCCGAGATCAACATCCGGTTCGACAAGATGGCGCCGATGGCCGACAAGCTGATGACGTTCAAGTACGTCATCAAGAACACCGCCTGGCAGGCCGGCAAGTCGGTGACGTTCATGCCCAAGCCGATCTTCGGTGACAACGGCTCGGGTATG
>SKJX01000136.1 GCA_007121785.1 Nitriliruptoraceae bacterium | reverse complement strand
TGGCTGCGCGGGCAGGTGGAAGCTGCGCGCGACCGGGCGGCTGCTGCGATGGCCGCAGCACGGGCCCACTCCGACGGCTCCGCCCTCGCCCTGGCGCACACCGCGCTGGCGCTGGTGGCCGCCAGTGACGGCGACCGGCACGAGAACCTCAGCCAGCACGAGCAGGCGCTCGCCGCCGCCCAGCGCGCCGACGCCCGGCTGCTCGAGGCCCGCATCCAGACCAACATCGGCTCGCACCACCTCGAGGAAGGACGGCTGGCACCGGCCCTCGCCGCCACCGAACACGCGGTCGAGCTCGCCGAGTCCCAGGGGTTCGCGATGATCATCGGCATCGCCCGCTGCAACCGCGCGGCCATCCGCCTGCAGCACGGCGACATCGATGAGGCGATCGCCGACGCCGAACGCGCCCGCGAGGTGTTCGTCCGCATCGGCTCGCGCACGGAGAGCTACGCCCATCACCTGCTGGGCGCCGCCCGGTTGGAACGTGGCGAGCTCAGCCTCGCCCGGCAGGCCTACGACCGCGCCGTGACGCTCGGGGAACCCGCCGGCGACCGCCAGGCCCTGGTGCCCGCGCTGATCGGGCTCGCACGGGTCGACGCCAGCACCGACCCGGAGGCGGCCACCCGCTCGATCGAGCGGGCCCGCGAGCTCGACGCCGGGATGGACCGGGCCGAGGTGCGGGTCGTCGCCGCCTGGGTGGCCGCTGCCCAGGGGCGCGACGAGGATGCCGCCGCCGAGGCACGCGCGGCGCTCGCCGACGCACGCCACCGCGGCAGCCGACCGGTCGAGGCCGAAGCGGTGACCTGCCTCGCCGTCCTCGATGACGACCCCACCGAGCGGCTCCAGGAGGCGCTCTCGCTGTGGGAGGAGCTCGACAACCCGTTGTGGGCCGCCCGGATCTCGCTCGGCCTGGCCCGCCGCGCCGGCGCCGACCAGAGCGCGACCGTCCGCCGGCTGACCCAGTGGCTGGGCCTGCGCGGCTGTTCCCCGGACCGTGGCACCTGGGCGTCACGTCGGATCACCGGCGGCGACCAACGCCGCATCGCGGTCCGGGCCCTCGGCAGCTTCGTCGTCGAACGTGACGGTCACCCGGTGCCGCCGTCGGTGTGGGGCTCACGCAAGGCTCGGGAACTGCTCAAGGTCCTGCTGGTCCGCGAAGGCCGGGCGCTGACCCGCGACGAACTCGCCCACATCCTGTGGCCGGACGAAGCGTACGCCCAGGTCTCCAACCGGTTGTCCGTCGCGCTCAGCGTGGCCCGCGGCGTCCTCAGCGACGACACCGACGCTCCGTCACCGATCGCCACCGACGACGGGACGGTCCGCCTGCGGCTCGATCACCTCGACGTGGACGTCATCGCGTTCCGACGCTCGGCGGAGACCGGTCTGGCCGCGGCACGGCGGGGCGCGACCGACGACGCCATCACGCGCCTGGTCGACGCCGAGGAGCGCTACACCGGCGACCTGCTCGAGGAGGACCTCGACACCTCGTGGATCCGGGACCGCCGCGCCGAGCTGCGCTCGCTCTACACCGACGTCGCCCGCACCCTCGCCCGGCTGGTCGCCATCGACGACCCGGCGCTGGCGATGCGCCTGCAACTGCGCATCCTCGACCGCGACCCGTACGACGAACGGGCCCACCTCAACCTGTGCCTGGCCCTGATGCGCGCCGGCCGCCACGGCGAGGCTGCCGAGCGCTACCGGCTCTACCAGGACCGGATGGACGAACTCGACCTGCCGGCGGTCCCGTTCGACGACCTCCGGCGCGAGATCGCCCAGAACCGCGAGCAGGCCTACGCCAGCTGACCGCGTCGACCGACACCCGACGTCGAGGTGGTGCGCGCTAGACGGATACGTCCGGCGGCGAACGCGCACCTAGTGGGAGGTCGGCGCCGAGCGTCCGACGCGACGCGGTGGCAGGCTACGCGGCGACCGGGCGTGGCGCGGCCGTGACGCTCCGCGACCGTTCGACGGGCGACGCCCGAGGCGTGTCGAGCGGCCATCGACCCACCCGAGACGCACGCCGACCGATCCCACGTCCCGACCCGGAGACCACGATGCCCAGTCCCGTCCTCGCCCGCCTCGCGCGACCCGTCGCGTTCGGGTGCGCCGCGCTGCTGCTGACCGCCTGCTCGGCCGAAGGGCTGATCGAGCGCGTGATCGGCCAGGCCGAGGGGATCGACGATGTCTCGATCGACAGCGAGAGCGGCTCGTTCTCCATCGGGGGCGAGGAGGGCGAGTTCAGCATCGACGTCGACGAGGACGGCGGCAGCACGTTCAGCGACGGTGAGTCCGAGGTCAGCACCCAGCCCACCGACGAGGTCCCCCCGGAGATCACCGAGGCGATCGCCGCCCTGCCGGACACGTTCGAGCCGGCGGTGGTCACCCGACAGATGGGCGGCGACGGCAGCGGGGTCTTCCTCCAGGGCGAGGTCTCCGGCGATCAGGACGAACTGCTCGATCTGCTCGAGCAGGGGATCCGCGACGCCGGCTGGCCGGAGGTCGAGCGCATCGTCGCCGCACCGGGCTTCGCGTCGGTCGCCGGGACCGAGGGTGAGGACGGTGGGCGTGGCCTTGCCGTCAACCTCATCGTCGACGACGAGTCGGACGAGGGACAGCTGCAGCTCATCGTCACCGAGGACATCGACGAGGTCGACGAGTTCGACCAGATGGACTGACGCTCAGGCCGCGGTCTCCGGAGCGCTCGGTTCCTCGGCGGACACCGTGAAGCCGCCGTCCGCGTCGACGTCGATGACCACGGCCCGACCCGCCACCACCTCGCCGGCCAGCATCGCCTTGGCCAGGCGGTCCTCGATCTCCTTGCGGATGACGCGCTTCAACGGGCGCGCGCCGTAGATCGGGTCGTAGCCGAGCTCAGCGAGGCGGTCCATCGCCGCATCGGTGACCTCCAGGGTGAGGTCACGGTCGACCAACCGATCCCGCAGCCTCGACAGCTGGATGTCGACGATCTGCCGCAGGTCCTCGCGACCGAGCCGGTCGAAGATCACGGTCTCGTCGATGCGGTTGAGGAACTCCGGGCGGAAGTGGCCACGGACGTCGTCCATGACCCGGCCCTGCAGTTCCTCGCGCGACAGGCTGGCGTCGAGGATGTGGGTCGATCCGAGGTTCGAGGTCATGATGACCACGACGTTGCGGAAGTCGACCGTGCGGCCCTGCCCGTCGGTCAGCCGGCCGTCGTCGAGCAGCTGCAGCAGGACGTTGAACACGTCCGAATGCGCCTTCTCGACCTCGTCGAGCAGCAGCACCCGGTAGGGGCGACGACGCACCGCTTCGGTGAGCTGACCGCCCTCGTCGTAGCCGACGTAGCCCGGTGGAGCGCCGATCAGCCGGGCGACGGTGTGCTTCTCCTGGTACTCGCCCATGTCGATGCGGACCATGGCGCGCTCGTCGTCGAAGAGGTACTCCGCCAGCGTGCGGGCGAGCTCGGTCTTGCCGACCCCGGTCGGCCCGAGGAACAGGAACGAGCCGGTCGGTCGGTCCGGGTCGGAGATGCCGGCGCGCGAACGGCGGACGGCGTTGGCGACCGCTTCGACCGCGGGGTCCTGACCGACGACGCGGGCGTGCAGCTGGTCCTCGAGGTGGACCAGCTTGGCCGCCTCAGGCTCGAGCAGCTTGGTGACCGGGATACCGGTCCAGCGGCCGACCACCTCGGCGATCTCGTGCTCGGTCACCTTCTCGTCGAGGATGCTCTCGCCGTCGGCGCGCAGCTCGTCGATGCGCTGCTGGGTCGACGCCGCGAGCCGTTCGAGCTCGGGGATCCGCCCGTAGCGCAGCTCCGACGTACGGGCCAGGTCGCCTTCGCGTTCGGCCGTCGCGGCCTCCTCGCGGACCTGCTCGAGCTCCTCCTTGAGCGACCGCAGCTCGTCGATGACACCCTTCTCGCGTTCCCACCGCTCACGCAACTGCTCCTCGCGGGCGGTGAGCTCCGCCAGCTCGGCGTCCAGGTCCGCCAGCCGAGCCTGGGCCGAGGGCGTGTCGTCCTTCTTGAGGCTGACCTGCTCGATCTCCAGCTGCCGCTTGCGCCCCTCCACCTCGTCGATCTCCGGCGGCACCGAGTCGCGGGCGATCCGCACCCGCGCCATCGACTCGTCGAGCAGGTCGATGGCCTTGTCCGGCAGGAACCGGTCGGTGAGGTAGCGGTCGGACAGGGTGGCGGCGGCGACCATGGCGTCGTCGGTGATGCTGACGCCGTGGTGGACCTCGTAGCGCTCCTGCAGCCCGCGCAGGATCCCGATCGTGTCGCCGACCGAGGGCTCCTCGACGTGCACGGGCTGGAAGCGACGTTCGAGCGCGGCGTCCTTCTCGATGTTGCGGTACTCGGCGAGCGTGGTCGCGCCGATCATGCGCAACTGCCCGCGCGCGAGCATCGGCTTGATCATGTTGGCCGCGTCCATCGCGCCTTCGGCCGCGCCGGCGCCGACGACGGTGTGGAGCTCATCGATGAAGGTGATGATCTGCCCGTCGGAGGCCTCGATCTCCTGGAGCACGGCCTTGAGCCGCTCCTCGAACTCACCGCGGTACTTGGCGCCGGCGACCATCGCGGACAGGTCGAGTTCGACCAGCCGCTTGTCCTCGAGCAGGGTCGGCACATCGCCCTCGATGATGCGGCGGGCGATGCCCTCCACGATGGCGGTCTTGCCGACGCCGGGCTCGCCGATCAGCACCGGGTTGTTCTTGGTGCGGCGCACCAGGACCTGGATCGTGCGACGGATCTCCTCGTCGCGGCCGATGACCGGGTCGAGCTTGCCGTCGCTCGCGAGCTCGGTGAGGTCCCTCGCGTACTTCTCGAGCGCCTCGTAGGTCGACTCCGGGTCTTGTGAGGAGACCTTCTGCGACCCACGGACCTCCTTCAACGCACCGAGGATCGCGTCACGGTCGACGCCCTGGTCGGCCAGCAGCTTGGCGACCTGGTCACCGTTCTCCGCGAGCCCGATCAGCAGGTGCTCGGTGGACACGTAGTCGTCGCCGAGCTGGTCCGCCTCGCCCTTGGCCGCCTCCAGCACCCGCCGCAGCGGCTCGCCGATCGTCACCTCGCCGGACGAGCCGTACGCCGCCGGCGTACCGGCGAGCACCTCCGTGGCGCGGTTGCGCAACGTCGTCGGCGTGACGTCGAGCTTGCCGAGCACCGACAGCACCGCCCCGTCGGTCTGCTCGAGCAGCGCGACGAGCAGGTGCGCCGGCCCCACCTGCGGGTGCTTGCGGTCGCGCGCGATCGAGGCGGCGCGCTGCAGCGCCTCCTGCGATCGGTGCGTCAGGGAGTCCATGTCCACGCGGTGATCTCCTCGTTGGTTGTCCCACGTGTTGCGCATCCCACGTGCTTCCACCGCGCACGGTACGTCGAGGTGGTGCCGCGGTCACCGTTGTGGTGAAGGAGCGGCGCAATGGACCTGCGTCAGTCAGGCGCAGCCGCGCGAGCCGCGGCTCCCCGGGACGCGATGCCCCCGTGCCCCGCCCCGGCCGCAAGCTCGCCCGGACGCGGCCCCGCCTCGTCATCGCGCGACGAACGCACCGGATGTGCGTGTGCCGCTGACGAGGCAGGAGATCGCGGGCTTCCCTCCACCGGGGCATTCCCCCACGATGCACCCATCACCACGGGGCGGTCGTCGTCGCCGCCGCACGGCACACCCACCGCACGAGGCGGAACCGGGGGGCACGGTTCCCGTCGCAGGACCGACGTCGATGTGGCGTCGACACGGTCCACCCGAACGCCCGGCGCGGAAGGTCGATCGCGACGACCACCACGCCGGGCGTTCGACGTGCGGAGCGCCGTCAGCCACGGGCGGGGAGCCGTCAGCCTGCTGCTGGCCGGCATCACCCAGGTACCGGGGCGCCGTCAGGCAGGTGCTGGCCAGCGTCGCTGTGACCGATGGCGGCCGGTCAGCCGCGGAGCGGGGGCTGGTCCGGCCGGTAGCAACGCGCGAGTTCGCGGCGGCCACGCACGCCGAGCAGCCGGTAGACCTGGCCGAGCTGGTTGTCGACCGTCCGGATCGAGCGATCCAGCTGGTCGGCGATGTCGCGGGAGCGCTCGCCGGCTGCAGCGGCGCGGGCGGCCCGCCGCAGGCCCGGCGGCAGCACGACCGGATCGAGCCCCTCGACCGCGAACGTGGCCGCACCCGGGCAGCTGGCCAGCAGGCCCGCCGTCAGGGAGGTGGCAGGGTGGCCGGCGCCGTGCCGATGGGTCAGCGCCGCC
>SKJX01000185.1 GCA_007121785.1 Nitriliruptoraceae bacterium | reverse complement strand
TCGACCTACGCCCTTAGCGGATGCGTGGGGAGGATCGACGACTCGATGGAGGTGTGCATATGAAGAGGATCTTCCTCACCATGGCCAGCCTCGCGGCGCTGGTTCTTGCCAGCGGCGCGAGCGCAAGCTGGGCCTGAACCCGGCTGGTTGACTGCCTAGCAACTGGGCCTCCCCCGCACATCGCTCGCTAGCAACAGGGTGGTAGGCGAAGGGCGTCGGGTTGCGAATGCGCGACGGTCGGCTCGTTGGTTTCGTTGTCCTGGTGTCGCTCGTCGCGTTGGCCCCACTCGGATTCGCGGCGACCTCCGTGGACCCGCTCAGCGCTGTGCTCGTTTTCGGCGCAGTGCTCGTGTCGGAGGTGTTCGCCTCGGAGTTCCGGCAGAACGTACGGGTCTCACTGACCAACGTCGTCCTGTTCGTGGCGATCCTGCTCGACGGTCCGAATCTGGCCGTCGTCGGCGCGCTTGGTGGCCTACCGGTCTTCGCGCAGCGGAGGACGGAGGGACGCGCTCTCCGCGCCGCGTTCAACACGTCCCAGTATGTGCTCTGCGCCTGGGTGGCAGGCCTGGCGTACGTGAGCATCGCGGGGCAGGTTGAAGCTGCCTTCCCAGATGCGGCGTCGCTCCTCGCCATCATGCTGGCGGCGATCCTGTACAGCGTCTCCAATCATGCCCTCGTGTCGACCGTGATCACCCTGTCGACCAGCGACCGCTTCCTCGACACCTTCCGGTCCGTCGGCCCCTCGATCCTGATGCAGGCACCCTACGTCGGTATCGCGGTCCTCACGGTCGTCGTGCTCGAGCGCGGTTCGGCGTGGGCGCTGGTGCTCATGGCGGTCCCGGCGCTGGTCGCCCGCTACGGCCTGCTCGCCTTCCAGCAGCTCGATCGCTCCTACGACCAGCTGGTGCGCAGCTTCGTCAAGACGATCGAGATCAAGGACATCTACACCCGGGGGCACTCCGAGCGGGTCTCGGAGTTGTCGGTGCACGTGGCCGAGGAACTCGGGGTCGGCTACGAGGAGCGGCGTGTGGCGCGGTACGCCGCGCTGCTCCACGACGTCGGCAAGATCGGCGTCCCGCTGTGCGTGATCAACAAGCCTGGGCCGCTCGATGACGACGAGTTCGACCAGATGAAGATGCACCCCACCATCGGGGCGCAGATCCTCTACGACATCGACTTCCTCGAGCCGGCGATCGACATCGTCCGCTACCACCACGAGCGGCTCGACGGTCGCGGCTACCCCCACGGCGTGACCGCCGAGGAGCTGAGTCCGATCGTTCGCATCGTGACCGCGGTGGACGCGTTCGACGCCATGACCTCCACCCGCCCGTACCGGCGAGCGATGTCGGTGGAGGACGCGATCACGGAGCTGCGCCGCTGCGCCGGTGAGCAGTTCGACCCGAAGGTCGTGGACGCCCTGGCGTCGTGCGTGGCCCGGCTCGGCTGGACCCCCACCGACACGGAAGCCGCCGACGGCTCGGTGCCACCGGACATCGGGGTCACCTCGGCGTCGTTGTCGCGACTGGAGGCTGGCCCGGCCGGTGACGGTCACGCCGCCCCGCACGAGGCGATGGGGGCATCGGTGTCGCCGACCGGGGGCTCAACCGCGGAGCCCCCGTCCCGGCCAGAGGACCCACGGTGACCCCGACCGAACCCGGGACCGCCACGGGACGGATCGGGCTGAGCGCCCTCGGGGTGGTGCTCGGCGTGGCCTGGTGGTGGTTCGACGTCGCTGCGGCGATCCCACTGCACCTGTCCGTGCTCGACCTGGTGCTGTTCGCCTTGGCGGCGGCGGTGATGGAACTGCTCCCGATCCGGCTGCCCGATGGTCGAGCGGTCCCGACGTCCCTGGCCGTCATCGGCGCGGCGGCGATCCTGGGGGCGGCACCGCCGGTCGTGGCGCTCATCGCGGCCGCGGGGTGGGCCATCGCACGACTGATCGACCGGGGCAAGCCGACCGTCGGTGAACTGGTGCTCCGGATGGTCGGCGGCTGGGCGCTGGCCGGGGTCGTCGGCCTCGGGGTCTGGATGGGGCCCGGCAGCTGGGATGGCGCCGCCGAGGGCCAGATCGCCGCTTCGGTCGACGTCGGCGCGGCGATCGCGGTCGCGGTCACCGTCGTGGTCGGCGTCCCGGCCCTTGAGGTGGTGGCCCGGACCCGTCGGGCGTGGCGCCACCTCCTGCTGCGCACCGGTGAAGCGATCCGCGCCAACGCCCCGATCGGTGCCTCCGTCGCGTCCACCGCGGTCCTCGGCGCACTGGTGCATCCGGTCCTCGGAAGCTGGACGCTGCCGACGATGCTGATCCCACTGTTCGCGGCCCGGGTGGGGCTCGACCGGTTGGCGCTCGGCCAGCGCGCCTACGAACAGACGATCCGCGCCATGTCGCGCCTGCCCGAGCAACTGGGCACGGTCTCTGCGGACCACGGCGTGCGTGTCGGATCGCTCGCACGCGACGTCGCGCTCGAGCTGGGGCTCGACGCCGGGACGGTCGCCACCGTGGTCCGGGCCGCCCACCTGCACGAGCTCGGACGCATCCGGCTGGAACCCGACGCCGAGGGCGGGCAACAGCAGCTCGCCGCCGCCGGCGCCGAGGTGCTCCACGAGGTCGGCGATCTCGACGAGGTGGCCTCCATCGTGGCGCATCACGGCAACCCAGCCATGGTCGGCGGCGACGATCGGCAGGCCGGGATCCCCGCCCGCATCGTGGCGGCGTGTTGCACGTTGGACCGGTACGCCCCGGATCCCGGCGCGGCTGAACAGCGGCACGAGGTCGTCGTCCGGCTGGTGCGCGAGATCGGCGATCTCGACGTGGTCCGTGCCCTGGACCGCGTCGTCGACCGCCGAGCGGCCCAGCCGGTCTGACGCGCTGACCGATCCGCCCGGAGGCGGGGGCGTCACTGCTCCCCGCCCCGGGGTCGGTCGTCGGCGACGTCCGGTTGCTCCTCGTCGGGCGTCATCAGTGCATGGGTCAACGGCACGACGCCGGCCCCGAGCACCACATCTCCCACGGAGATGATCGACCGCAACGGCGGGACGGGGATGATGTCGGCCAGCCAGGGCAGCCGCGTCGCCTCGGTCATCAGCGTGTGCTTGCCGGGCGGGACCGTCGCCCCCTCCAAGCCGATGGCGCGGATCGCTGCGGGGTCGACGGGCATCGCCTGGTTGGCCGCGATCACCACGGCGTTGAGCAGCAGGCCACCGGCGACCAACCAGGTACCGGGCAGCTGTCGGTTGGCGACCAGGAACCCGATCACCAGCAGCTGGCTCAGCAGCAACAGCGACCAGCCGGACAGGCCGGCGTCGGGCAGCCAGCCGCGTCCGGCAGCCAGGTCGACGCCGAACTGCACCGCCACCCCGGCGAACAGCAGCCACGTCAGGCGCAACGGTGCATCGGCAACGTGGCGGAACCGCCCCCCACGCAGGTAGCTGATCGCGACCGCGACGATCAGGACGGTGAGGACGAACGGCACGCTGGCTCCGGTGCGACACGTCGGGACGGGGTGGGAGCGGGCACCGGCCGATGACCGCCACCGCGATCGTGCCAGGTCCGGCCGGCCCACACCCGTTGGCCTCACCGTGGGGGCTACGCTGCCGGGTATGGAACAGCGACGAGGTAGCGGCGGCGGTCAGCGCAGCGGTGGCCAGGGCAAGGGCGGCAGCCCCCGCTCTGGCCAGGGTGGCAAGGGGCAGGGCGGCAAGGGGCAGGGTGGCAAGGGCCAGGGCGGCAAGGGCCAGGGCGGCCACGCCCGCGGTGGCAAGGGACGCGGTGGCACGCCGCAGGACGAGACCGTCTCCGAGCTGACGGCCCCGCTGCAGAAGGTGCTCGCCCGCCTGCCGGAGACCCAGCGCAAGGTGCTGGAGCTGCGGATGGGGCTCAAGGACGGTCACCCGCACGACCTCGGTGACACCGCGCGCGAGCTCGGTCTGTCGATGAGCGAAGCGCGTGACATCGAGAAGCGTGCGTTCGAGCACATCCGTGAAGCGGTACCGCTGCAGCAGTTGCAGCGGTTCCTTGGCAACTGAGCGCCCGGGTGTCGTCACTCGAGGAACTGGTCGAACAGCGGGCGGGCCTGCACGGGGCCCCCGTGGACACGCTCGCGGCGGTCGCCTCGGAGTGGCAGATCCTCGCGGACCTGTCGTTCTCCGACCTGCTGATGTTCGCTCGTGATCGTGAGAGCGGCGGGCTCACCGTCGTCGCCCAGATGCGGCCGTACACCGCACAGACGATCTACCAGGAGGACCTGGTCGGGCGGACGTACACGGCCGACAGCAAGCCGTCGGTCACGCGGGCGTTCACGGAGGGCACGATCATCCGTGATGGTGACCCGGACTGGTCGACGGGTGTCCCGGTGCGCGAGGAAGCCATCCCGGTGCCCTACGACGGTGAGGTGATCGCCGTCGTGACGCGCGAGGCCAACCTGTCGATGGTGCGGGCCCCGTCGCAACTGGAGCTGACCTACCTGCAGGCGGCCAACGAGCTGTCCAGCATGCTCGCCGAAGGTGAGTTCCCGTTCCCCGGCGAGGACGGTGAACGTGGCCTGTCACCTCGGGTCGGTGACGGGCTCCTGCGGCTCGACCCGTCGGGGGTCGTCAGCTACGCCACCCCGAACGCGATCAGCGCGTACCGACGGTTGGGGGTGCTCGACAACATCATCGGCAGCAACGTCGCCGACTTCGACCTCGACCCGGAGCCGTTGCTCGAAGCGCTCGGTGACGGCGAGCCGTTGGAGTCGGAGATCGAGTCGCTGGGGGCGGTGGTGCTGCGCCGTTCGCTGCCGCTCACGCGCAAGCACCACGTGCTGGGCGCGTTGATGCTGGTCCGTGAGGTCAGCGAGCTGCGGCGCCACGAACAGCTGCTGCTGTACAAGGACGCGACGATCCGGGAGATCCACCACCGGGTCAAGAACAACCTGCAGACCGTGGCGTCGCTGCTGCGGCTGCAGTCGCGGCGGCTGGGGTCCGACGAAGCCCGAGCGGCGCTCGGCGAGTCGGTCCGACGTATCTCCTCGATCGCCCTGGTCCACGAGACGCTCTCGCAGGACTCACGCCAACGCGTGTCGTTCGACAAGGTCACCCAGCGGCTGATCGACATGCTCGCGGTGGGTATCACCGACCCGGACCGACCCGTAGCCATGCGGCTGGTCGGCTCCGCCGGCGAACTCCCCCCCGAGGTCGCGACGCCGCTGGCGCTGGTCATCTCCGAACTGCTCCAGAACGCGGTTGAGCACGCGTTCCCGGACTCCGGCGGTGAGGTGCTCGTCCTCCTCGAACGCCACGCGGCGAGCCTCCATGTGGAGGTCCGCGACGACGGCATCGGGATCCCCGACGGGTGGGATCTGAGCAGCAGTTCCAAACTGGGGCTGCGCATCGCCAGCACGTTGGTGGATTCGGAGCTCGGCGGCACCCTCGAGGTGGAACCTGTCGAGGACGGGCAGGGCACCCGGTGTCGGACGTTGCTGCCCCTGCCGCGCTGATCCGACCCTGCGAGGTGGGCCGTCCGCGACGACGCCGCCGGCCCGAAGGCCGGCGGCGTCGTCGCTCGCGGCTGAGCGTCGGTCAGCTGGCCATACGGCGGCGACGCTGACGGGCACGCTTCAAGGTGCGGCGTTCGTCCTCGGTGAGCCCACCCCAGACCCCGGCATCCTGGTTCGTCGCGAGCGCGAACTCCAGGCACTCGTCGCGGACCTCGCAGGTCGCACAGATCCGTTTGGCCGCGTCGGCCTGTTCCACCGCGGGACCGGTCGTCCCGATCGGGAAGAACAGTTCCGGGTCTTCGTCGACGCAGGCAGCACGTTGACGCCAGTCCATGTGGCTCTCCCTCTGGAGCGCCGCGGTCGTCGGCAGCCACGATGGCGCCACGACGGCGGACGTGATCGATGGGTGGTACGAGAACAGCCGCCGTTCAGCACGTCGGGGACGGAGACATCCGGCGGGGAGGTGGACGGTCGCGAAGCGGGTGCGCCGCCAGGTGCAGCCGCTTGTGAACGTGTTCTCGAACTAGGTGGGACCGTAACCGACGCCGTGACGGTGTCAAGGGCTCGCCGCAGGTTCGTGCTTGCAGGCGTGCGCAGTCGGGCGCTTCGCGCGCGCTAGTCATCATGGAACGGCCGGCTCCGACCGCATCTACGTGGATCTTCCACCAAGCTGTGGTGCGTGACCGCAAGGCGGAGCCGACATTGAGGAAGGAGCCGACCGTTCATGGCCAGTA
>SKJX01000094.1 GCA_007121785.1 Nitriliruptoraceae bacterium | reverse complement strand
GGGTCACGTGGGGACGCCCGCGCTCGACCAGGCTCAGGAATCCCTCGAGCTGCCCGGCGAGCATCTGCCGCAGCAACGCGTCCGCGGGCAGCGGGCCGACCACCTGGACACCGGCCTCGGCCAGGCGAGCGGCACCCCCGGCGGCGAGCGGGTTGGGGTCGGGGTGGGCGATCACCACCCGGCGGATCCCGGCGGCCACCAACGCCTCGACGCACGGGGGGGTGCGGCCATGGTGGGCACACGGTTCGAGGGAGACGTATGCGTCCGCGCCCCGGGCGGCGTCGCCGGCGGCCTCGAGCGCAACCACCTCAGCGTGAGGCCCACCCGGCGGGGCCGTCGCCCCCTCGCCGACGATCCGGTCCCCGAGCACGATGACGCACCCGACCGCCGGGTTCGGCGCGGCGCGGGTGACCGCGGGCTGAGCGAGCGCGACCGCGCGGGCGAGCCACGGGAGGACCTGCGTCGTCGCCACAGCGGACGCCGGCGTCGCCGTCCCTGGCCGCACAACGCCACGACGCACGTCCGATGCGGACCGTCCCGCATCGGTCACGGCAGGTCGACCTCCATGTGGACGCCTTCCTCGTCGTCGGTGCGCCGGTCCACCGCGTAGGTCGAGCCGCTGGTCTCACGCGACTTGGCGTACCGCTTCATCTCCGTCGCGGTCGCGACCACCTCGCCGTGGTGGGCGAAGTCCCGGTACGCGCTGACCGCGATCCCGATCGACAACGACAGCAGGCCGTAGCGTTGCGGCACCCCCCGACGGTCGGGCACCTCGATGGAGCCGGCCGCGCGATCGTCCGGATCGTAGATCGTCGGCGCGAACGCATCGAAGCGGCTGCAGATCGACGACGCCATCACCTCCGCGTACTCCGGCGCGCAGATCACCACGAAGTCGTCGCCGCCGACGTGGCCGATGAACGCGCCGGCCTCGGGCCGTTCGTCCCGGACGTCCTCGAGCAGGCGAGCGACCGAGCGCAGCGCCTCGTCGCCGCGGAGGAACCCGTAGTGATCGTTGAACGGCTTGAACTGGTCGAGGTCGACGTAGAGCAGCGCGAACGGCTCGCCGACCTCCAGCCGCCGTCGCAGGTCGGACAGGATCGACTCGTTGCCGGCCAGGCCGGTGAGCGGGTTACGGGTGCGCTGGGTCTCCACCCGGCGCAGCGCGGCCCGGATGCGTGCCAGCAGCTCCTCCGCATCGAACGGCTTGGTGACGTAGTCGTCCGCGCCGCCGTCGAGCCCGTCGATCGCGTCGTCGCGCTGCACCCGCGCGGTGAGCAGGAGGATCGGCAGGTGGCTGGTGCGCGCATCCGCACGCAGCCGCCGCATCGCCTCGAGCCCGTCCATCCGCGGCATCATGACGTCGAGCACGATGACGTCCGGGGCGCTGGTGCAGGCCAGCTCGACCGCCTCCACGCCGTCGCGGGCGTGGATGACCGCGTAGCCGGCGAGGTTGAGGGTCACCTCCAGGTAGACGCGGATGTCCTCGTCGTCATCCGCGATCAGCACCCGGGTGCTCATGCGCCGCCTCCCGTACTGGTGGCGTCCACCGAGGCTGCTCGGGCGCGTTCGAGCAGGTCGCGGGCCGCAGCTGCGCGGTCGTCGGCTCCGAACACCGACGACCCGGCGACGAACGTGTCCGCGCCAGCGCGCGCCGCCGCCGCGACGGTCGCGTCCGCGATCCCACCATCCACCTGGATGCGGAACGTGGCGGCGTTGGCCGCCCGCCAGGCGGCTGCTTGCGAGACCTTCGGCAGACACTCCTCACGGAAGGCCTGCCCGCCGAACCCGGGCTCGACCGTCATGACCAGCAGCAGGTCGATGTGTGCCAGGAGCTCCTCGACCATCGACACCGGGTGCGCGGGCTTGATCGCGACCCCGACCCGTGCACCCTGCTCATGCAGGGTGTGGACCAGCGTCAGCGGGTCGTCGTCCACCTCCGGATGGAAGGTCACCGAGTCCGCACCGAGCTCCACCAACTGCGGCGCGTAGGTGGACGGGTCGGTGATCATCAGGTGGCAGTCCAGCTCCAGCTCCGTGGCCTTGCGCAGCGACGCCACGACCGGGTGGCCCAACGTGATGTTGGGCACGTAGTGGCCGTCCATGACGTCGACGTGGACGGTGTCGACGGCCGGGGCGACGTCCTCGACCTCCGCACCGAGCCTGGCGAAGTCCGCGGCCAGGATCGACGGTGCGATCCGCGGTTCGTGCACGCGTGACTCCTTCCGATCGGACCGCACGACCGTAGCCGTCGAGGTTCCGCGCCCCAGCGGGCACCCACAGCGGTCACCCCGGTACGTCACCCTACCGGTCGCCGTCCCGACGCCACGTGGCGATGAACATCCCGTCGGTGTCGTCGCGGTCGGGCAGCAGCTGACGACGGCCGGTCGCGGTGAAGCCCGTGGCTGCCGGGCTGGCCTCGAAGGCGTCGGCAACGCCATCGGTCTCCGCCCCCGTCCAGGTGCACACCGCGTAGGTCAGCTGCCCACCGGGGGCGACCCGGGCCGCAGCGGCCGACAGTAGGGAGCGTTGGAGCGCGGCCAGGTCGTCGACGTCGTCGGGAGTGCGTCGCCACCGCACCTCCGGGCGCCGTCGACCGGTACCGAGCCCTGTGCACGGGGCATCCACGAGCACGACGTCGAAGGTCTCCCCCGGCGACAGCGGAGGCTCGGTGGCGTCTCCCACCCGCACGTCGATGGCCACGCGCTGCGACCGGGCGGCGTCACGGATCAACTGCGCCCGGTGCGGGTGGAGCTCCACGGCCACCACCGGTGGCTCGTCGGCACCGCCGGGTCCGGGTTCGCCGCGGACGGCGCCCGCCAGGCGGGCCAGATGGGTGGCCTTCCCGCCGGGACCAGCGCACAGATCCAGCACCGAACTCCCGGGACGCAC
The DNA here is from genome assembly GCA_007121785.1 of Nitriliruptoraceae bacterium. Taxonomy (GTDB): domain Bacteria; phylum Actinomycetota; class Nitriliruptoria; order Nitriliruptorales; family Nitriliruptoraceae; genus SKTG01. Next base: position 3,336 of record SKJX01000094.1, on the reverse strand, counting down.
CCCGCTGGCGTGAGCGACCCGCATCGACGCCTCGTCCTGCGGCACCGCACGCCCGGCGGCGACCGCATCCAGCCGCCGGGGGTCGGCACCCGGCACGCGCACCGCCTCGTCGACCTCACCGACGACGGCCTCGAGCCCCTCGGCCCGTAACTCCTCGATCAGCGTCTGCCGGTCACCCACGGCGCGCAGCGTGACACCGGGTGCCACGTCGTCAGCGACGAGGATCGCCCGCGTCCGTTCGACGTCGTAGCGTTCCAGCAGTTCCGCCACGATCCAGTCGGGGTGTCCGGTGGTCAGGGCGAGATGCGCGACCGGGTCGTCCTCCCGGCTCGGCCACGGCAGGTCGTGTCGCTGCCGCGCGAGCGCCCGCAGGACGCCGTTGACGAACCCACCCGCACCCTTGGCACGTCCTCGTGGGACCTGCTCGCGGGCCAGGGCAACGCTGGTGTCCACCGCGGCCCGATCCGGGACGTCGCTGACCAGCAGCTGGACGGCACCGAGCCGCAGGACGCGGTGCACCGGTCGCTCCACCTCGGCGAGCGGCCGCGAGCACACCAGCGAGAGGGCAGCGTCCAGCGTGCCCTCCCACCGAAGCGTCTCGTAGGCCAGGTGCGCCGCGAAGCCCCGGTCGCGGGCGTCAGCGAGATCCGCGATCGCCGCAGGGACGGCGCGGTTGGACCACGTCCCGTCCTCGTCCCCCGCCCGCAGCGCGGTGAGGGCCGCACGGCGTGCCGCGAGGCCAGCTGCGTCCCCCACCGGTCAGCTCCCGGTGTCGAGGTCGCCGAGCCGCTCGCCGGGCTCAAGCCGGTAGCCGTTGGCGAACGCGGCACCGTCCATCCGCGCCTTGCCCTCGGGCTGCACCACCTCCAGCCGGACCGCACCGCTGCCGCACGCCACGACCACCCCGTCGGTCTCGCACCGCAGGACCGTGCCGGGCGGCCCGTCGCCGTCGACCGGAGGGGCGGAGAACACCTTCAACCGCTTGTCGCGGAAGCGGGTGTGCGCCCCGGGGGCCGGGTCGGCGCTGCGGGCGAGCCGGTCCACCTCGGCCGCGGACGCGCTGAAGTCGACCACGACGTCCTCGGCGGTGATCTTCGGCGCCAGCGTGGCGCCGTCCTCCGGCTGGGGCTGCGGGATGGTGCCGTCCACCAGCGCGCGCAAGGACCGGGTCAGGACCGGTGCTCCGAGCTGCGCCAAGCGCTCGAGCAGTTCGCCGGCGCTCTCCCCGGGCTCGATCGCGACCTGCTCACGGTCGATGACCGGTCCGGTGTCCATCCCCTCGTCCAGCACGAACGTCGTCACCCCGGTCGTCGCGTCCCCGGCGCGGATCGCGTGCTGGACCGGTGCGGCACCGCGCCACCGGGGCAGCAGCGAGAAGTGCAGGTTGACGAACCCGCGCCCGCCGGCAGCGAGCACGTCCTTGGGCAGCAGCGCGCCGTAGGCCACCACCGCGCACGCGTCGACCTCGAGGGCGTGCAGGTCGTCGAGCACCTCGCGGGGCTTGTCGGGCTGCCAGACGGGGACGCCGGCGGCCTCGGCCGCGACCTTCACGGGGGGCGGGACCGGGGTGCGGCTGCGACCCTTGGCACGATCCGGGTTGGTGATGACGGCGGCGACGTCGATGTCGTCGGCGGCGACGAGCGCCTCGAGGGACGGCACGGCCGCCTCAGGGGTGCCGAGGAAGACGATGCGCACGTTCTCTCCAGGGAGTGTCGGCGGCCGACGGTGGAACGACCACGACCGCGATCAGGCCAGACCGCCGCGGCCCAGGAGCAGGCTGCCGGGCTTGGCCGCGGTGGTCGACTCGTCGAGCCCCTGCTCGAGCCGGACCTCACGCATCCGTTTGAGCGCGGCCTGTCGGTCGTGCTTGGCGAGGTGATCGATGAACAGGATGCCGTTGAGGTGGTCCATCTCGTGCAACCAGACCCGGGCGAAGAACCCCTCGAGCTGCACCTGATGGTCGTCGCCGGACAGGTCCTGGTAGGCGACCTCGACGCGCAACGGGCGGTCGACCGGGTAGAACAACCCCGGGAACGACAGGCAGCCCTCGTCGCCGTGCTCGACCTCCTCGGAGCTGTCCAGCAGACGCGGGTTGACCACGGCGCCACCGACGCGCTCGATGTCGCCGGCCTCGGTCTCCTGCGGCACCTCCCAGGTGAACAGCCGCTTGAGCACACCGACCTGGTTCGCGGCGAGCCCGACGCCTTCGGCTGCCCGCATCGTCTCCAACATGTCGCTGGCCAGGGTGGACAGACGACCGTCGAAGTCCTCGACCTCGTGCGCCTGCTGCCGCAGCACCGGATCGCCGAAGATCCGGATCTCCAACTGGCCCACGGGCAACCTCCTCCGAGCCGCTACGTCGACACCTGAGGGTACGCGAGGGCACCGGCACGTCGGGCCACCGGGCCCACACCGCGTCGACGGGAGGGATCACAGCGCGTCGACCGGGTCGACGTCGACGCGGAGATCCGCGCCGTCGCGGGCCAGCGCCTCCCGCAGGGGACGCAGGGCTGCCAGGGTCTCGCCGCGGTCGACCGACTTGACGAGGTAGCCGTCACGGCCGTCGCTTGGCAGCGGCCCGAGCAGTTCGTCGTCGGCCGGCAGGGCCTGGCGGACCGCGTCGGCGAGGTCGTCGGTCGGCGGCGGGGCCGTGAGCCGGATCGCGTGGGTCAGCGGGGGGAACCGGAAGGCGGCCCGCTGCGCGAGCTCGGCCCGCCAGAACGCCCCGGGATCCCAGGCGTGGAGCGCGGCGATCACGTGATGGTCCGGGTCCTTGGTCTGCACGACCACGCGGCTAGCGGCCGGGTCACGCCGGCCGTGCACCGTCCAGCCAGCCACGGTCGTCGCCAGCCGAAGCGCGTCCTCAGCGGCGTCCAGACTGGGCCGCCGCAGGGCGCCGTCCAGATCGGGGAGCACGACGGCGTCCACGACCCCGGGTGGGGCATCCAACGCCGACCCGCGGGTCATGACCAGCACGGCCGGTGGCGGCGGCGGGGTCTCGCCGTAGCCCTCCAGGACCGCCACCGGAGCGTCGATCGTCCGGGTCAGCTCCGAGGCCAGCTGCCGTGCACCGGCGGCCAGCGGCACGAAACGACGTTCCCGGCAGCTGCGGCACGCCGGCGCCCGCCGCGCCGACCAGCCGCAGCTCTCGCAGCGCACCGCGACCCGGTCCGCCGTGACCGCTGCACGACCGTCAGGTTCCACGTTGGGCACCGCGAGGGACGACGCGCAGGCCGGGCACTGGTAGCGCTCACCGCAGCCGGCGCAGACCAACGCCGCCCCGACGCCGCGGCGACCGGCCAGGACGATCCCGTAGCTGCCGGCCGCGACGGCGGC
>SKJX01000070.1 GCA_007121785.1 Nitriliruptoraceae bacterium | reverse complement strand
CGACGACGATGGCGTCGACCCCGCCGGTGACGAACTCCCAGTTGCGCATCGCGAACATCAGGATGAACTGGGCCGCGAGCGTCGCCATCGCCAGGTAGAGGCCCTTGAGGCGCAGTGACGGCAGCCCGAAGAACGTCCCGATCACCGTGGTCACCGCCACTGCGAGCGCGATCGCGATCAGGGTGGGCACGTCGAAGCGCGAGACCAGGATCGCCGAGGTGTAGGCACCGACGCCAAGGAACGCACCGCTGCCGAGACTGATCAGGCCGGTGTGCCCGGTGAGGATGTTCAAGCCCACCGCACCGATGATCGCGATCCCGATGTTGTTCGTGACCGAGAGCCAGAACGGGCTGAGCACGAACGGTGCGACGAGCACCAGCAGCACGATCAGCACCAGCCGGACCCGCTCGGCGCGGGTCGGCCGCAGCGAGAGGTCCGACTCGTAGGAGGTGTGGTGGACGCCGGTGGCGGTTGCCATGGAGCAGACCCCTCAGACTCGTTCGATCCGGACCTCGCCGAACAGCCCGTAGGGCCGCACCAGCAGGATCAGGACCAGGATGACGTAGGGGATGACCTGCTGGAGCCCGCCGCCGATGTAGCCGGCGGTGTAGGTCATCAGCAGACCGATGATCGTGCCGGCGACCATGGCCCCGGGGACGGAGTCGAGACCCCCGAGGATCACGACCGGGAAGACGAGCAGGCCGAAGACGGCGACCTCGGAGGACACCCCGAAGATGTTGGCCACGATGATGCCGGCGAACACTGCGCTGACCGCCGCCAGTGCCCAGGCCATCGCAAAGACCCGTCGAACGCTGATGCCGACCACCATCGCGGCCTGCTGGTCGTCGGCCACGGCCCGCATGGCGATCCCGTGGCGCGAGCGTTGGAAGAACAGGGTCAGGGCCAGCAACGCGACGCCGGCGATGATCACCGCCCAGATCCGCGTCAGCGACAACGGGGTGCCGAGGACCTCGACGGTGCCCCGAGGGATGAACGGTGGCATCCGCCGCGGTTCGGTCCCCCACAGGTACTGGACACCACCTTCCAGGATCGACGACAGGCCGATGGTGACCATGATCACCGAGATCACGTTCTCGCCGACCAGGGGGCGCAGCACGAAGCGCTCGGTGGTCAGCCCGATCCCGACGGCGACCGCGAGCGCGATCACTACGGCCAGCGACCAGTGCAGGCCGCCCTGGACGACCACCGACCACACGACGTAGGCGCCGACCAGCAGGAAGTAGCCCTGGGCGAAGTTGATCACCCCGGTCGCCTTGAAGATGATCACGAAGCCGAGCGCCGCCAGCGCCAGGATCGCGCCGTTGGCCAGGCCGGTGACCGTCAGCTGGATGAACGTCTCCACAACCGCCCTCTCAGGGTCATCTCCACGCGAACCGGCGCTTGTGCACCGGTGGCGTGAAGCCGTCCATGGATCGGATCGCGAGCTCGATGCGCCGCTCGGCCGTGGTGCCGTCCTGATAGGCGATGGTGCTGACGACGGTGACCGTGTCGTCCTCGCCGTACAGCGCCTCGATCAGCTTGCCGTAGCGCTCGTCGATCACCCCGCGGCGCACCTTGCGGGTGCGGGTGATCTCCTCGTCGTCGGCGTCCAACTGCTTGTGCAGCAGCAGGAACCGGCGCACCTGGATGCTCTCGGGAAGGTCCTGGTTGGCGCGGTAGACCTCGCCGGCGATCAGTTCGTAGACGGCCGGCTTCTGCGCGAGGTCGGTGTAGGTGGTGTAGGACAGGTGCTGCCGCTCGGCCCACGCACCGACGGTGTGCATGTCGATGGTGACCATCGCGCTGATGAAGGGACGGTCGGTGCCGCCGAAGACGACCGCTTCCTCGACGTAGGGACTGAACTTGATCTTGTTCTCGATGAACGCGGGGCTGAACCGTGTGCCGTCGGGCGCCTGCATGACGTCCTTGGCCCGGTCGATCACCACCAGGTGCTGGTCGTCATCGAGGTAGCCCGCGTCGCCGGTGAAGAGCCATCCTTCAGCGTCGGTCGCCTCGCGGGTGGCCTCGTCGTTGCGGAAGTAGCCCTTGAACACCGCCGGGCTGCGCAGCAGCACCTCGCCGTTGTCGGCGATGCGCAACTCCGTGGCCGGGATCGGCGTGCCGACGGTGTTGAACTTGACGTCGTCGTCGCGGTGGACCACAGCGATCCCGCAGATCTCGGTCTGACCGAAGATCTGCTTCAGGTTGACGCCGATCGAGTGGAAGAAGCGGAACACGTCCGGTCCCAGCGGCGCGCCTCCGGTGTAGCAGCGCTGGACGCGGGTCAGGCCCAGCTGCTCCCGGGTCGGACGCAGGGCGACCAACTCCGCCAGCGCACCCAGCAGGCGTTGCGGGACCGTCGGCCGCTCGCCCCGGACCCGACGCTCGGCCACCTGCTCACCGACGTGGTAACCCCAGGCGAACACCGCACGTTTGATCAGTCCCGCCTCCCCGACACGGACCTGGACGTCGGAGACCATGTCCTCCCAGATTCGCGGCGGACTGAACATCACGTCCGGGCCGACCTCACGCATGTCGGGCTTGACGGTGCTGGCTTCCTCCGGGAAGGAGACGGTGAAGCCGACCTGCAGCCCGCAGGCCACGGTCAGCATCTGCTCGCCGATCCAGGCGAACGGCAGGAAGCTGACGTAGCGGTCGTCGGCGGTGACGGGGTCGATCGCCATCAGGCTGCGTCCCATCGCCAGCAAGTTGGCGTGGGAGAGCATCGCGAGCTTCGGTCGTGCGGTGGTGCCGGAGGTGGTACAGATCACCGCGGTGTCGTCGGCGCGGCCGGCGGCGATCTGCTCGTCGAGCCAGCCAGGATGCTCCTGCTCGTAGGCGCGGCCACGCGCCTCCACATCGGTGAACTCGAGCAGGTAGGGCTCCTCGTAGTGCTCGAGGCCGTGGGGGTCGTAGTAGATGACCGTCTCGACCGTCTCGAGTTCGTCCCACAGCCGGATCAGCTTGTCGACCTGCTCCTGGTCCTCGGCGACCACGACGCGCACCTGCGCGTAGGTCAGCACGTGGACGATCTCCTCGCCCACGCTGGTCGGGTAGATCCCGACGACCGCCGCCCCGATCGACTGGGCCGCGAGCTCGCTGATCAGCCACTCGGGACGGTTGTCTCCCAGCACGGCCACCACCTCGCCGGACCCGATCCCGAGATCGGCGAGCCCGTGGGCGATGTCGCGCGTCCGGGCGTGGTACTGGCGCCAGGTCGTCGGCTGCCAGATGCCGTAGCGCTTCTCCTGGAGAGCGACGCGCTCGTCACCGTGACGCTGCGCGAGCTCCTCGAGCAGCTTGGGGAAGGTGATCGTTGGGGCCACCGGCTCGGGCGGCTGTTCCCGCGGGCGAACCACCTCGGAGCCGTGGACGGTCTGCGCGCCGGCGGTCGGGGTGCCCTCGGCAGGGCTCACTTGACGACCTCCTCACCGAGGTAGGCCTCGATCACCCTCGGATCGGCCTGGACCTCGTCCGGCACGCCGGTGGTGATGCGCTCACCGAAGTCGAGGACCGTGACCTTCTCGGAGATGTCCATGACCACCTCCATGTCGTGCTCGATGAGCACCACCGTCACCCCCGCGAGGTCGTTGACGTCGAGGATGAACCGGGCCATGTCCTCCTTCTCCTCGGAGTTCATGCCGGCCATGGGCTCGTCGAGCAGGAGGACCGCCGGCTGCAGGCACAGCGCGCGTCCCACCTCGATCCGCTTCTGCACGCCGTACGGCAGGGCCCCGACGTGGGCGTTGCGCACCGCCTGGATCTCCAGGAAGTCGATGACCTCCTCGACCAGCTCGCGGTGGGCGATCTCCTGCCTGCGCGCCGAGCCGAAGAACCACGCCGATCGCAGCACGGAGTGGCGCATATGCACGTGCCGCCCGAGCATGAGGTTGTCGAGCACGCTGATGTGCTTGAACAGCTCGATGTTCTGGAAGGACCGCGCCACGCCGCGGCGGGCGACCTGTGCCGGGCGCAGCCGGGTCAGCTCGATGGGATCGACCGCCTGATCATGCAACTGGATCCCGCCCTGCTGCGGCCGGTAGACCCCGCTCACGCAGTTGAGGAGGCTGGTCTTGCCGGCGCCGTTGGGGCCGATGATCGCGTGGATCTCACCCTGGACCACCTCGATGCTGACGCCCTTCAGCGCCTGCACCCCACCGAAGCGCAGGGCCACGTCGTCCACCACCAGCTGCGGTGTGCCCGGCTCGAGCCCACTGCCGTTGAGGTCGTGCCGATAGACGCGTCTCACCCAGCTCCCTCTCCGCGTCGGACCGCGTCGCTCCGCGGCCGGTCCTCTGCGCTCCCGGCACCTACTGTGGCACTTCCAGTATGCGGAAGTCAATACCTCTGACGCGAATCACGCTCCGGTGATCAGAGTTCGGTTACGCTCCCGAAGGTGCTGGCGACGACCGACCACGGCGGACAGGAGGCGGGCGCGTGAGCGAGGCCGGACCGTCCAGCAACAGCGGCGGCCCCACCAGGGCGCCCAGCGGCACGCTCGGCACGGTCCGCAACGCCTCGATCCTGCTCGACCTGCTCAGCGAGGGCCCCGCCTACCAGCAGCTCAGCGACCTCGCCGAGCGCTCCGGGTTGTCGGTGCCGACGGTGCACCGGCTGCTGCGCAGCCTGATCGCCGCCGGCCTGGTCGAGCAGGATCCGACCTCGTCGCGCTACGGGCTGGGTGCGGAGCTGGTACGGCTGGCCGAGCGCTACCTGCGCCGCCAGCCGCTGATGCAGGGGCTGATGCCCTACCTGGTCGACCTGCGCAACCGCACCGGCGCGACGGTGCTGGTCGCGATGCTCATCGGCGACAGCGTGGTCTACGTCGAGCGCATCGACGGGGACGACGGCGCCCTGCTACGCCGCTCCGATCGAAGCTTCCCGTGCATGGACACCCCCACCGGCCGGCTGCTGGCCTCCCGTGGGGACGCCGAGCTGTGGAAGCGGCTGACCGACGGCCACGACGGTCTCCGGCTCGCCGACCTCGAGCACTGGGCCGGCTGCGACCATCTGATCGGCGAGCTCGACTCGCCACGCGGCCACGTGGAGGTCGCCGTACCCATCGCGCGGGCGGAGGGCTCCACGCCGGCGGCGCTGGCGGCGACCGGCGGCCCGCCGCGCTTCCCCGACGGCGGATTGGTCGACACCGTCCTTCCAGAGCTGAAGGAGACGGCCGAGCTCGTCGGCAGGATGGTCAGCCATGCCGGCTGAGGCGGACCGCGACCGCGCCCTCGACGCGTGGCAGCACGAGGCCGCGCACCTCGACTGGGTGCGTCCCTGGCAGCAGTTGTGCGACGAGCGACCGGGCCCCGGCGCCCGCTGGTTCGTCGACGCCCGGATCGACGTGGCGCACAACTGCCTGCACCGGCACCTCACCGACGACCCGGAGCGCGTGGCGCTGCTCTGGGAAGGCGAGCCCGGGGACACGCGGCAACTGACCTACCGCGAGCTGGCCGACGAGGTGGAGCGCTTCGCCGCAGGGCTGTCGCAGATGGGGGTGCGGACGGGCGACCGGGTCGCGCTCTACCTCGCTGCACTGCCGGAGACGGTCGTGGCGATGCTCGCCTGCGCACGGCTCGGTGCCGTCCACTGCGTGCTGTTCTCGACCCTGCCCGCCGATGCGCTCGCCGACCGGCTCGAGGACCTCGCTCCACGGGTGCTGATCACCCAGGACGGCAGCTGGCGCCACGGTGTCATCCTGCCATTGAAGGCCCGCGCGGACGAGGCCCTGGCCGCGACCAGTGGCGTGGACCACACCGTGGTGGTGCGCCGCACGGGCATCGACGTCGCCTGGTACGAGGGCGACCGGCCCTACCAGGACGTGCTCGCGGCGGGCGCTGACGGGCAGCTCCCACCGACCGCACTGCCGGCCGACGACCCGCTGCTGGCGGTCTACCTCGCCGACCGACGCCGGCACCCGATCGCCGTGGTCCACCGGACGGGCGGCTACCTGGCCTACGCCAACACCCTGCACCGGCGGGCGCTGACCAGCGATCCGGGCGACGTGTGCTGGGCGGCGGTCGACATCGGCTGGCTCGCCGGGCAGACGCACGGCGTCTACGGCCCCCTGAGCGCAGGCGCGACCACGCTGCTCTACGAGGGCACCCTGGACACACCCACCCACGCCCGCGCCTGGCAGCTGATCGAGCGCTACGGCGTCAACGCACTCGTCACGACCCCGTCGGTCGCCCGCAACCTGTACCAGTGGCCGGATGCGCCGCCATCGCAGGCCGAGCTCGGCTCGTTGCGCTCGATCGTCCACCTCGGTGAGCCGATCGACCCGGAGACGCGGCGGTGGCTCAAGGAGGATGTGGGCCAGGGCCGGTGCAGCGTCCGGGACGGCTGGGGCCAGATCGAACTCGGTGCGATCTGCACGGTGGATCCCGCGCCGCAGCCGCCGCTGCCCGATCCCGGGCTCGAGGTCGTGACCGACGACGGGCGGGCGGCCCCTCCCGGTGAACCCGGCGAGTTGGTGCTGCGTCATCCGTGGCCAGGGATGTTCCTCGACCTGCGCCACCCTGACGCCTCCACGAGAGACCGCTACTGGCACCATCCCGGCTGCTACGCGACCGGCGACCTCGCCCGCCGCGATCCGGAGGGGCGCATCGAGATCCTCGGCCGGATGGATCCGGTCGTGCTGGTCTCCGGACAGCTGGTCTCCGCCGACGAGGTCCGCGAGGCGCTCGAGGAGCACCCCCTGGTGGCCCGCGCGGAGGCGGTCGGCTGCCCGGATGCGCGCAGCGGCCACGTCATGGCCGCCTACGTGGTGCTCGAGAGCGGCGACGGAGACCAGCCACAGCCGGGCATGGCCACCGTGGCCCGCGAGCTGCGCGGTCACGTCGACGACACCCTCGGCGGGCTCGCGCGTCCCCGGTCGGTGGGCTTCCTCGACCACCTACCGGACGATGAACCACGTGAGTTGGTCCGAAGCGCGCTCACCGACCTGTGCCGCACCCCGCACGACGTGCTGTTCCACGTCTCGGGTGAACGGCTGGCCACCGCGATCTCCGCGCGCCGACACACCTCGAGCTAACCGCCGTGCGGCGCCAGCTCACCGACCAGATCCACGGCGGACGGCGAGGTGGGACGCGGCCGGCGTCGCCCGTCGATCGACACGTCGACGCGCAGGTCGTCGAAGCAGATGCGTCCCGCGATCGGAGCGGACTCCGGCAGCGGCGTCGGGTACTCCCAGGCGATGTCATCGAACCGCTGGTCACCGAGGTACAGGTGGTAGTAGCGCGCCGTGCCTTTGTAGGGGCAGTGCGTGACGGTCTCCGAGTGCTCCAGCAGGTCTCGGCGCACGTCCGTGGGCGCGAGGTAGTGGCGCGGGATCAGCCCGGTCTCGTGCAGCACCACCGCCGCGTGGGTGTCGGCCACCACCTCGCCGTCCAGTTCCACCATGAAGCGGCGGGTGGACCGCAGCGCGTCGATGCGCTTGTAGGGGTCGCGGGGGTGGACGAAGACCTCCTCGTCCTCCTCGAACCAGGCATCCATCGCCGACCAGGTGAACCGCACGTGGTCGGCCAGCGCGGCCGTGGCGGGGGTCACCGGGATCCGAGCTGACGCTGCGGCGCGACGGTCGCCGACGGCCACGTCGTAGCCATCGGCGTGGTCGCCGGTCCGTAGCAGCGAGTTCTCACCCGTCGGTTCCAGCCTCGCGACCACGTCCGCACTCGGCAGGTAGTACGCCGGGTACCGGGAGATCTCCCAGACCAGCAGTGGCCGATCGGTGTCGACGACCACGTGGCCGCCGAGGTAGGCGCGCACCCGCTTGGCGCTTCGCTCGTGGCGGATGCGGCTGGCCGGCGGAGGCACGATCAGCCGTCACCGACGGTGAAGGTCTGTTCGTCGTAGTCCTGCCGGTCGCCGGACTCCGCGTCGTACTCGAAGACCACGATCCGCCACTCCCCCGGCGTCCAGAAGGTCTCCTCGAAGCGGAACTCCTCCCAGTTACCCATCGAGCCACCCATCGTGAACCCGTCGAGCGTCGGTGACGAGTCCTGATCGTGGTACGCCTCGTACTGGAGGTTCGCCTCGAAGGTGTTGGAGCACCCGACCACCTCGACGGTCACCGGGCTGTCGCCGGCGTCCTGCCAGCCGTCACCGTCGGGGCTGGGGAACACGATCGTCGCCCCTGGCTCCTGTTGGTCGATGGCAGCGCAGTCGGGTTCGGCTTCGGCGGGGGCCAGGTGGTCGGTCAGCTCGCGGTCCTCACCGTCGTCGTCATCGGTGGTGACGTCGCGGTCGTCGGTCTCGTCCGACCCCTCGTCCTCGAGGTCCGCGTCGGGGTCGTCGGCCTCCGCGTCGTCCGCATCGCGGTCGTCGGGGTCGTCGGCGTCCTCGACCTCGTCAGCGTCCTCGACGGCCAGCCCTTCGACGTCGTCGGCGTCCTCGTCCCCACAGGCCGCCAGCGCGAGCGCCAGGAGCACGACGGTGGCGAGGCGTCCTGCGGCCTGCCGCACGACCGCGGTTCGGGTGGACGGACGTCCTGTGCGCCTGAGGATGGCAGCCTCCATCGTTCGCTGATGACCACGATCGTAGACGCCGCAGCGGTCGACGTCCGTCAAGGTCGACCCGAGGTTCCCGCAGGCTGGTGGTCCGCTCACCGACGCGCCCATGCGTCGGGTCGACGCCGTAGCGTGGTCGCCTCGCTACCTTTCCCCGACCGCGACCGCGTCCCGCCCGATAGGCGTCGACGTCGCTCGCGACCCGTCGTCGGGTCCCGACCGCGATAGCAGGCAGTGATGACCCCGTTGCTCGATCGCTACGAGCTCGGCGCTCAACTGGGTGCTGGGGGGATGGGTCGTGTCGTCACGGCGTACGACCAGCGGCTCGAGCGGCCGGTCGCCATCAAGCTGATCCGCGAGGAACTGCTCGAGGAACCGGGGACGCGACAGCGGCTGCTGCGCGAGGCCCGCTCGGCGGCGCGGCTGCACCATCCGAACACCGTGGCGGTGTTCGACGTCGGCGAAGCGGACGGGCGGCCGTTCGTGGTCATGGAACTGATCGAGGGACGGAGCCTCGACGACCGGCTGCGCACCGAGGGCAGGCTGGGACCCGCCGACGCCGCGACGGTGGTCGCCGCGGTGCTCGACGGGCTCGCAGCCGCGCACGCCCGCGGGCTGGTCCACCGTGACGTCAAGCCGTCGAACGTGCTGCTGCCGGACGAAGGTGGCGTCAAGCTGGCGGACTTCGGCATCGCCGCGGACCTGGGCAGCTCGACCAGCCTGACCGGCAGCGGCCAGGTCGTCGGCAGTCCACGCTACCTCGCTCCCGAGCGGGTCGACGGAGAGGCCGCCACCGCCGCCAGCGACGTCTACGCCGCGGGGATCGTGCTCTACGAGCTGCTCGCCGGCCGCGTCCCGTTCGCCGCCGACAACCCGGTGGCGACCGCGGTCGCCCACCAGCAGCAGCCGGTCCCTCCCCTGATCGAGCTCGCGCCGCACGTCCCGGCGGGGCTGGCGGCGGTCGCCGAGCGCGCGCTGGCGAAGGATCCCTCGCAACGGTTCACCTCGGCGACCTCGATGCGGTCGGCGCTGCTCGAGGCCTGCGACGACGAGGGGCTCGTCGGTCCTGACGGGCCGCTGGGAACGACCCGCACGCTACCGAGCGACGACGGCCCGAGCGAGCCGACACCGAACGCCGGCGACCCGGCCGTCGCTCCGGATGACGCGACCGCGGCCGGTGCCACCTCGCCGTTCAGCGGCCCCGACGACACAACCGCCGACGACACAACCGCCGACGACACAACCGCCAGCGACACAACCGCCAACGACACAACCGCCAGCGACACGACCGCCAGCGACACAACCGCCGACGACACGGCAGCCGGGAACGCGGCGCCGGCGGACACCGAGGGTAGACCGATCTACATCGTGGGCGAGGTCCCGGCCACCGGGAACCCTCTGGCTGCGGATCAGCCGCTGACGGCCCCGACCCCGGGCGAGCGGGTGGGAGAAACCACGATGGCGCTGACCGAGGACGGCGCCGAGCACGCCACCACGGTGCCCGACGGGACGCCACCGCCCACCGGACGGCGCCCGCTGCCACGCTGGTTCGCCCCGGTCACGGTCGCGGTGCTGCTGCTCCTGCTGATCACGGCTGCGGTGCTCGCCTTCGGCGGCGGGGACGACGAGGTGCAGCCGTCCGGGCTGGATGACCTCACCGAGGACGCCCAGGACCTGATCGAGGAGACCGATGAGCGGATGACCCGGGATCAGCTCGACCCTGAGCGCGGACGCGACGCCCAGGACATCCTCCGCGACCTGCGCGACACCGCCTGACGCTGCTCATGCCGTCGGCCGGCGCCCGCCCCAACCGACGCATCACCAGGACCGCGGCAGGACGATCACCCGAGCCCGATCAGCACCAGCGCCGCACCCGCCGCGACGAGCCCGAGAAGCTGATGCGGGCGTAGTCGCTCCGCCAGGACCCACCGTGCCAGCACCACGGTCACCGCCGGCGAGAGCGACGCCAACAACGCGGCCACCGACACGAACCCGGCGCGGGCGGCGAACACGAAACTGGCGGTGGCGACCGCCGCCGCCACCCCGGCGACCGCCACGCCGGGCACCGCCCGACGGGGGATGCGGATCGGCTGCTGGCGGACCAGGACGGCCGCGAGTCCGAGGATCACGATGGCGACCTGTGCCGAGATCACGGGCCACGCGCCGCTGGCCGGGTCGGTGCGGTCCAACGCCAGGAACAACGTCCCGAACATGATGCCCGCCGCCAGGCCCGGGAGCGCCCCGACTCCGGGCGCGCTCGCGCGGCGACGCGGATCCTCCACGGCCAGGCTCACCAGCCAGATCGCCACCAACCCGATCCCGATACCGACCAACGCTGGCGTGGACGGCCGCTGTCCGGCGGCGAGGTCGGCGACCACCGGCAGACCGGCGGCGCCGACGGAACTGATCGGCGACACGACGCTGAGCCGGCCGTGACGGAAGCCGTACAGCAGGAGCAGTCCCCCGACGGCGCCGGCGGTCCCGGCGGCCGCACCCCACGCCAGGTCGACCAGGCCGGACACGGGGGGCGAGAACGGCGCGATGAGCAGCAGCACCACCAGCCCGGCCGCCTGCGACAGCACCAGGACGGGCAGCAGGCCATGCCGCCGGCTGTACCAGCCGCTGAGGAAGTCCCCGATCCCGAAGCCCACCGCGGCCCCGAGCCCGAGCAGGAGCGCCGTGGTCACGATCGTGCCGGCGCACCCAGGTGGGCGACACCTTCACCAGGGGCCCAGGGGTGCTCGAGGTTGCGTGCGGCCGCGACCGCCAGCTCCGGCCCGACGAGCCGGTCGACCAGGTGCAGCGCCATCGCCAGCCCGCTGGTCAGCCCCGCCCCGGTCACGATCCGTCCGGCATCGACGACCCGCACGTCGGCAACCACCCGGTCGTCGAGGTGGTGCGCCAACGCGTCGAGGTCCTCGTGATGCGTGGTGCCCCCGGCGACGCCCGCCAGCAGCCCGGACGCGCCCAGCAACAACGACCCGGTACAGACCGAGGCGACGATCCCGGCGCGGTCTGCCGCGGCGAGGATCGCCGGGATGGTGGTCCCGTCCGCGACGACGGCGTCGACGTCGATGGCCCCTGGGACGACCAGCACGTCCGGTGGCGTCCAGCCCGGCCCATCGGCCGCGGCGCAGGTGTCGTGGCCCAGCGGCACGACGACGTCCGGGGTGACGGTCAGCCCACCGAACGCGCGGATGGGGCTGGCGGTCGCCCCGACCGACCGGACCTCGAAAGCCGCGGGCAGATCGCGACGTTCGGCCATGCGGTTGGCGGTGTGGAACACCTCGTACGGTCCGCCGGCGTCGAGCAGGTCGAACCGCTCGAACAGCAGCAGGTCCACGCGCAGCACCATCGTCGCCACCTTCCGTCGACCGGCCAACGTAGCTCGCGTTCCGGACGCCTCCGGCTCGCTACCCCGTCGCTGGCTAGGCTCGTCGGTCCGCTGACCAGGATCCGCCGTGAGCCAGACCGACGCTGAGCCGGAGCCAGCGCTGCCTGGACTGGTCAACCTGCGCGACCTCGGCGGCACCCCGACCGGGGACGGCCGGACGATCCCTCCCGGTCGACTGCTGCGCGGGGCGGAGCCGGTCGGCCTGGACGCCGGGGAGCTGCGGACGCTCGAGCAACTCGGGGTGGCGTCGCGACTGGACCTGCGGGCGGTGGACGAACCCGAGGCGAGCCCCTGTGAGGAACTGGATGCGGCGGGTATCGTCAGCTACCACGTCCCGTTCGTGGAGCTCTCGGCCGCGCCCGACATCCTCGACGTGGAGACCGACGAGGACCTGGGCCGACGCTACGTGCACACGGCTCGCTCCAACGCGGCCAACCTGCAGACCGCGCTCGAGCTCCTCGCCGACGACGCGCCGCTCGGCGTGCTCGTCCACTGTGCGTGGGGCAAGGACCGGGCGGGCATCATGACCGCCGCCGTTCTCGATCTGCTCGATGTGCCTCGGGAGCGGATCGTCGCTGACTACGTCCGCACCGAGCACGCGGTCGAGGACCTGCTCGAGCGCGCGCTCGCTCCGCTCCCCTCGTCGCAGATTGCGGCGGCGCGCGTCCGGGTGCAGGGACGTCCGATCGTCCACGCCCGGGAGGCGACGATCACCACCTACCTCGACGACCTGGACGCCGAGGCCGGCGGGATCCGCGGCCTGCTCAGCGACCACGGCACGGACGTGGCCGAGCTCAGCGATGCGCTGAGGGGACGGCTGCTGGGCTGACCCTCCGTGGTCGCGGACATGCGGTCGGGACGGGCACCTGGACGCACGCCGCGCTCACGCGGCGCCGGTCATGGCAGGTCCACCCCGGGACAGTCCGCACCGAGCTGTGCGTCGAGGTCGGACAGCTCGGCGACCGTGCCGTCGTCGAGGCCGGCATCGAGGAGTTCGCCGCCGTCGTGCCAGAAGAAGGCGACCTCACGCCAGGTGTAGCCGCCGTCGCCGTCCGCTTCCGCCTCGGTCACGATCAGTTCCGTGGCGCCGTCCCCGGTGTAGTCGTCGCACGCCAGGCTCGAGGCGTGGCCGGTGGACCCACCGACGGCGAAGGTCCGCGAGACGGTGTGGTCCGGCACCGTCACCGGCAACAAGGCGCAGGGCGCGTCGGGCTGATCGTGCAGGGCCCACAGCCCGACGTTGATCCCGGACGCGCCTGAGTCCTCGACCACGAACGCGACGTCACGGTCCCCACCGAACGATGCGGCGCCGAGGGGCCGGACGTCAGCGATGGCCGAGGCGTCGTCCAACGGGACCTCGACGACGTAGCCGCTGGCAGCCTCGATGCGCAGCAGGAAGGTCGGGCTGTCGGGGTCTCCGATCGCGTAGGTGAGGATCGTGTCGTCCTGACCATCGCCCGTCAGGTCACCGGTCGCCTGCTCGACCCGCTCCGCTGCGGCCGGGACCCCCGCCTCCAGGTTGGTGTCCGCATCGGTGCAGGGCGCCTCGAAGTGCGCCGTGCCAGCGGAGTCGTCACCGCCGTCCGCCGACGCGTCACCGCCATCCTGGTCGTCGCCGTCCACCGACCCGTCACCGTCGCCGGCGTCGGCGCCACTGTCGTCGGCGCCCTCGTCCTCGCGGCCCTCGTGGTCGGGTTCCGACGACTCGTCGTCGCGACCTTCACCGTCGGGGGCCGACGGTTCGTCCTCTTCGACCGACGGGTCGTCGTCCCCGTCAGCGAGGTCCTCATCGCTCGGATCGTCGCCGGGGTCGTCGTCCCCGAAGACGGCCTCGACGTCCTCGGCATCGAGCCCCTCCCCGACATCATCGCCGCTACCGGCCAGATCGACGAGGTCGCCGACCCCGCACGCGGTGAGCGCCAACGCCGCCCCCGCCAGCACCGCGACCGACCGGAACCGATCCACGTTCGTCATCGAACCACCCCAGGCGTCGAGTTCCACTGGTGATGACCTCGCGCACGTGCACCGCCCCCGGTGACGCGTGCGCACCCCTGATCATCCTGGCGCGTACCGTATCGTGGCCGTTCCGGCCGCGGGTGCCCGGAACAGGAGCGTGTCACGGCGCTGCTCGCAGGTGTGACAGACTCGCACCATGGGCGCTCTGGTCGGCACGATCCTCGTGGTTCTGGTCGGTTCGGGGCTGTGCTCAGGGACCGAGACCGCGCTGCTGTCGGTGCCCACCGTCCGCGCCCGGAAGCTGGCGCAGGAGGGCGGCCGACGCGCTCGCGCGCTGCTGGCGATCAAGCAGCACATCGCCCGACCGATCTCCGCGATCGTCGTCCTCAACAACGTCTTCAACATCGTCGGCAGCATCGCGGTCGGCAGCGTCGCGGCTGCCACCTACGGTGAACGATGGGTCGGGGTCGTCTCGGGCATCCTGACGTTCTTGGTGATCCTGTTCGCCGAGATCCTGCCCAAGACGCTCGGTGAACGGTACTCGGAGCGGGTCTCGCTGTGGGTGGCGCTGCCGGTCCGCGCGCTCACGGTGCTGCTGACACCGCTCGTGGTCCTGTTCGAGTTCCTGATGCGTCCCTTGACCCGGGGTGAGCGGTCGCCATCGACCAACGAGATGGAGATCCGGCTCCTCGCCGACATCGGCCGTATCGAAGGGATCATCGAGGACGACGAGGTGGAGATGATCCAACGGGTCTTCCAGCTCAACGACCGCACGGCCGAAGGGCTCATGACCCCGCGGACGGCGGTGACCTGGCTCGATGCGAACCTGCACATCGACGATGCCCGAGAGCAGATCCTGGCGTCCGAGCATTCCCGGATCCTGATCGCGGACGGTGACCTCGACCGCGTCGTCGGTGTGGCGCTCAAACAGGAGCTGCTCTCGGCCCTGCTCGAAGGCACCGACGGGCCTCTCCGCCAGCGGGCCCGACCGGTGGACGCGGTCGCGTGGCTCACCCCGGCCGACGAACTGCTCCAGCGGTTCCGTCAGCGCAAGGAGCACCTCGTCATCGTCGTCGACGAGTACGGGGGCACCATGGGCGTCGTCACCCTCGAGGACGTCATCGAGGTCCTCACCGGACCGATCCTCGACGAGACGGACCGGCTGGCGGATCTACGTGGCTTCGCGCGGGCCCGAGGCCGCGCGCGCCTCCAGCGCTGGGAGTAGGGCGATGGCCGTGCGAGAGCGTTCGGTCCGAGGCCGTTCTTGATCACCCACGTCGGACGCGCCGGACCATCAGGCAATGAACCCGTCCGGGTAGTCCAGAGTGCTCGTGAAGCGGCTCGTCCCCCGCGTGAGGACGATGGTTCGGATCCGCGGATCGCGGGCGCTCCCGCGCGTTGGAGCCGGTTTGCCGCCCTCGGCCAGACCCTCACGGCCCGACTCGAGAATCTGCCGCTTCCACCTCAACCCGACTGCTCCGAGCCCTTCGCGCGGCGTGCAGCCGCTGCCGTGGACATCTCGCCCGCGAGGATCGCCCGTACCAGCCGGGTCTCCTCCTTGGACGGAACTTGCAGGTGGACGTGACAGCAGGAAGCTACAGATCAGGTCGATCTTGGGCCTGAGTTGTGGTTCCTGACGCGGACAGCTGCGCGAAGCCTCAGGTGCCACTGCCGACATCGAGATGGCTACCTCTCCTGGTGCCCGCGTGGTCGGAGGGCAACAACATGGCGAACACCGCCGCGACGACGAACGCGGCGCCGGCAACGAGGAAGCTGCTCGTGAACGAGCCCGTCTGATCAGCCAGCCATCCGCCGAGCTGGGGGGCGAGGCCTTGCATGACCGAGAACACCGCGGTGAGCATGCCGAAAGCTGCTCCGACCGAGCCGCCGGTGAGGTGGTCGCCGATGAGCGCGGCCATGACCGCGCCGGTGCCCGTCATCGCAAGACCGAAGGCGACGGCGGAGAGCCCGACCACCGGCTGCGTGCCGTTGATCACCCCGACCGACGCTGCCGCGGCCAGCGTGAACACCATGATGAGCGAGCGCTTGCGTCCGAGTCGGTCCGAGAAGCGTCCCAGGATCAAGCCTCCGACGATGCTCGTGGCACCGACCAACGAGTACATCAGGGAGGCTGCACTGCCGGAGAAGCCCGCATCGGTCTCCAGGGCGGCAACGAGGTAGGTGATGAAGATCATGTAGGCGAGGCCGAAACCGGCGTAGGCCACGGTCGCGGCCCACCACCGGGGCATGCGGCGGAGGATGCGCAGCGCGAACGTGCCGGGCTCGATGTGGACGTCGGGGACCCGTCGCAGGACCACGGTCACCGCCGCGAGCACGGCCAGCCCGATCGCGAACTGCAGCAACCAGACCTCGCGCCAGGCCTCCTCGTCGACGACCGAACGCACCAGGGTCGCCAGCTGACCAGCCCCTACCACGCTGAGCCCCGGTCCTGCAACGACCGCGCCGAGCGCGAGGCCCCGCATGCGCGCCGGCATCACCGATCCGACCAGCGCCGTGGTCGGCACCCAGATACCAGCGGCGAACAGCCCCATCACCGTCATGCCGACGAACAGCATCGTCAGCCCCTGCGCGAACCCGAGCAGCACCATGCCGCTGAGCGTCCCGACCAGCCCTCCGAGGATCAGTCGGACGGGCTGGATCCGGCTGGACACCAGACTCACCGTCAACATCCCGATGAGATAGGCGCCGAGGTTGATGGTGCCGAAGGTGCCGGCGAGGCTGTAGGAGCCGATCAGGTCACGGACCATCGCCGGCAAAAGCAGCCCGTAGCTGAAGCGGCTGAACCCCTGTCCGACCGCGACGGCGCCAGCACTGCTGATCACCACCAGCCAGGCGTAGCCGGGCGTCAGGGAGGTGTGGCCAGCGCCAGCGCCGGGCGAGGTCATCGCCTCGGCTCGAGACGCGCCTGCAGGTCACGCGCGAGGCTCCTGCCGAGCGCACCGCGGTAGACTTCACGATCCGCTGGCGCCGCGGCGGGCCGCCATCCGGCGTCGTCGAGCCCCGTGCCGCAGTTCATCTCGGAGATCCTCCCGCGGTCACCGCCGGCGCGGTCGAGCGTCAGTCGTACCTTCATCTGACGTTAGATGATAGGTTGATGTGGCGCCACCGGCAGCCGTCGCACGGACGATCTGGATGTGAGCGAACGACGGAGGCTGCGAGCATGAACCCAGCTGGTCGCTGCCGGACGCTATGGCTCAGCCACCACAGCTTGCGCTACGCCTCGATGGAGGAGCGCGTCGCGGCTGCTGCCTGCGCCGGACTCGACGGCATCGGCCTGAGCCTGCGCGCCTACCGGCGCTGGCTGCGCGACGGTCACAGTGACGCGGAGCTCACGGACATCCTGGGACGTCACGAGCAGCGCCTGGTCGAGCTCGAGGCGCTGCTCGGGTGGGCGCAGTCCGGCGAGCAACGCGACCGGGCGGCCGCCGACGAGGAGCTCGCCTTCCACCTCGCCGACACCTTCGGCCCGACCTACCTGCAAGCCATCGGCCCCTACGACGACACGATCGACGACGTCGTCGAGGACTACGCAGCGCTGTGTGATCGTGCTTCGGCGCATCAGCTCACCGTCGGCATCGAGTTCCTTCCCTTCACCAACATCCCCGACCTCACCACAGCCGCCGGCATCGCCGGACGGGCCAACCGCGACAACGGCGGCATCTGCGTCGATGCGTGGCACTTCTTCCGTGGCACCGCGGACTTCGATGCGCTCGCGGCCATCCCCGGCGAGCTCATCGCAAACATCCAGATCAACGACGGGCCGCTCGAACCGGAGGACGACGACTACCTGGCCGACTGCCTTACCAACCGGCGGTGTCCAGGGGACGGCGAGTTCGACCTCGACCGCTTCATGCGCACCATCGCCGCCACCGGCTGCACGGCCCCGATATCGATCGAGGTCATCAGCACCTCCCTCCAGGAACAACCGGCCCGAGCGGCCACCGAGCGGATGGTCAAGAGCACCCGCCAGCTGCTCGACTCCATCGGTACCGACCGATGACCCCTCGTTCCAGCACGAGCGCCCATGCGGCACGGTCCTCGGGTCGACCGGGGTCTGCGGGCGGGCCAGAGTCCGTAGGCGCGTCAGTGCGCCAGGTCACGGCCGGCGAGGTAGCCGAACGTCATGGCCGGGCCAAGGGTGCCACCGCCACCGCCGTAGGTCATCCCGAACGGGGAGGCCATGACGTTGCCGGCTGCGTACAACCCGTCGATCGCCTCGCCGTCGAGGTCGAGGACACGGGCGTCCGGGTCGACCCGTGGCCCCCCCTTGGTGCCGAGCATCCCGCTGCGCACCGGTAGGGCGTAGAACGGTGGGCTGTCGAGTGGCCCGAGGGTCGCGTTGACCTGACCCTTGCAATCCGGGTCACCCCACCAGCGGTCGAAGGCGCTCTCCCCCCGCGCGAAGTCCGGATCGTGACCGTCGGCGACGTGCTCGTTCCACCGCGACACGGTCGCCTCCAGCGCACCGGCCGGGAGGTCGAGCGCTGAGGCCAACTCGGCGAGGGTCTCACCCCGTGTGAGCCAATCCGGGCCGCCCTCGCCCGGCCGGTAGACGTCGAGCACGCCGTAGCGCCGGACGTACTCCTGATCGAACACGACCCAGCAGGGCAGGTTCGCGTACTCGAAGCGGGTGACGTCCTCCTGATGGAAGGCGCCGCCGAACGCGTTGTAGTTGGCAGCCTCGTTCGTGAAGCGTCGCCCCTCGCGGTTGACCATGATGGTCCGTGGCCGGGTGCGGTCGCCGGCGATCAGCGCCCGGTTCATCGGGTCGTTGAGTCCGGACGGCAACTCGGCGACGGGCGTCCACCAGGCCTCACGCATGTTGTTGAGCATGGCGCCGGCCTGCATCGCCATGTACAACCCATCACCGGTGTTGGTCGTGACCGACACCGGGTGGGTGGCTGGTCCACGCAGGAAGGCGCGCTTGTACTCCTCGTTCCACTCGAAACCGCCCGTGGCGAGGACCACGCCCCTGCGGGCCCGCACCTCGCGCGGCCCGGCGGGGGTGTCGAAGCGCACGCCAGCGACGCGGCCGTCCTCGAGGATCAGCTGTCGCGCACGGTGGGAGACGGCTGGCTCGATGCCGCGATCGAGGCAGGCGCGCAGCAGCCGGCCGACCAGCGCCTGGCCCATGCCACGCTCGTCGCGGGTCCGACGGCGCTCGCGCTCATCGCGCGGGACCTTCCAGGGCACCGCACGACCCAGCGGTGTCTCGCTCATGGTGAAGTGGGGGCTCGGGTAGTAGGGGCTGAGGGTGACCAGCTCACGCCAGTCCCCCAGTTCGACGAACGGGTACAGCGGACACTCGATCGTCCGACCGCCTCCAGGCAACCCCCCGGGGTGCTCGGGGTGGTAGTCGGGAAAGTCCGCGACGGCGTAGAACTCCGTGCCCGCCTCGGCGTCGAGGAACCGCACCATCTCGGGGGACGCCTCGACGTAGCGCTGGACGAGACGCTCCTCGAGCAGGCCCCGTGATAGCGACATGATGTAGCTGAACGCCTGCTCGGGGCTGTCGCTGGCGCCGACAGCAGCCATGTGCGGGTTGTCGGGCACCCACACGTGCCCGCCGGACCAGGCGGAGGTGCCGCCGAGCTGGTCGGCCTTCTCGTACAGACCGACCTCGCCACCTCCTTCGGCGGCCACGATCGCCGCCGTCAAGCCGGCGGCACCCGAACCCAGCACAGCGACATCGACGGTCGTGCTCACGGTGCCTCCTGGTTGCTCGACCGCGGGCTCACGCCCGGCAGGGAACGCAATCTACATCCAACAAGAGATGGAGGTTTCGGGGGGGGCACCATGCACCTCATGCTGCCGGTCCGCCAGCCCCCGTCGCTCCAGGCCGAGGCTGCTGCGGGTGGACCGGCCCCGGCTGAGCGCGACCGGGACCGACCGCCGCCGAAGCAGCGGCCTCCAGGCACGGCGCCAACCGTTCGGGAAGCGCGACCCAGTCCTCCGGTCGCGCGACCTCCGCCCAGAAGCTCGCATCGATGATGACCTCGTCGATGCCGCCGGCCGATGCCTGTACGACCTCCCGGGTGACCCCGTCGATCCCGAGGCTCGCAGCACCGGAGCTCGAACGCGGATCAGCGACGAACACCCGTGCATGGATCGACAGCGGAGGCAGCCCGGGGTCACGCAGCTCGGCGAGCCGAGCGGCCATCTCGAGCACGCGGGCGACCGGCAGGCCCGCGGGGTTCCACCCGTCGAACCAGGTCGCGGTGCGTCGTCGACCAGCGCGTGACCACATCCCCGCGAGGAGCGGTGGTCGCGGGCGCTGCACCGGGCGCGGCAGCAGTTCACTCGGCGGGATCTGGAAGTAGGCACCCTCGTAGCTCACCGGCCCTGGCTCCCAGCACCGCAGCAGCGCTGGCACGAAGTCGTCCATCCGGGCCCCGCGGGTCGCCGGGTCGACGTCGCACATGCGGTGCTCCTCGCGGCACCAGCCGATGCCCAGCCCGACGCTGAGCCGCCCTTTGGAGAGCACGTCCAAGGTGGCCAACTGCTTGGCCAACGGGGCCGGACGGTGGTGGCCGGCCACCAGCACGCTGGTGCCCAGGCGCACCGTCGAAGTCCAGCCTGCGACGACACTGAGCAACTCCAGCGGCGAGAGGATCTGGCGGTAGGCCGCAGGGATCGGCTCCCCCTCGATCCCGACGTACCCACCCTCCGGTTCCAACGGGTAGGCGAAGTGGTCCTGCACCCACAGCGAGGCGAAGCCGAGCTGTTCTGCACGGCTCGCGAACGCCTGCACGACGTCGGGTGAGACGTGCGGGCCGAGCTGCGGCAGGGCCAGGCCGACGGCGGTCACCAGCACCCGCCTGGAGCGATCGGCCCGTGGCACGCGATCACGGTCATCATCGGTCCGTGCCGCGCTTGGCGACCAGCACGCGCTGCTGGGCGACCAGCACGGGCTCGTCACGTTGGTTGCGCAGATCCAACGCCAGGCAGACCACCCCGTTGTCAGCGGTCTCGCGCTCCTTGGCGCTGCACGACACCCCGAGATGGACCGTGTCGCCCAGGAACACCGGAGCGGTGAACCGCACCCGGTCGTAGCCGTAGTTGGCCAGCGCCCACTCGGAGGAATGCTCGTACATCAACCCGCCACACATCGACAGCAGCAGCAGCCCATGGGCCACCCGTGCGCCGAACGGGCCGGCCTCGGCCGCGGCAGCGTCGACGTGCAGCCAGGCCTGGTCGCCCGTCAACCCCGAGAACTGCACCACGTGGGTCTCGGTGACCGTCACGCCGCGGGTCGACACCTCGGCGCCCACCTCGACGTCCTCGAACGGTCCGGTCAGCATCTGCTGCTCCTCGGGGGCTGGGCGGGGGCTAGCGGCGATCGAGTCCGCACCGTTCCTCCACGTGGTAGACGGCGAGCATGGCGAAGGTCGGGTCCTCCAACAGCTCCAGGACGTCGTCGCGGGCGAAGAAGCGGTCGCCGAAGCTGAGGTCATCGAAGTACAGTTCGAGGTAGGCGCACTTGTCGGTCCCCGGCAGCAGCTGCCCGATCACGCGCTGTCCCTCCTCCACGACCGCCTCGGTCCGCGCCTCGCCGAGCACCCGGTTGGACGACAGCGACCGGAAACCGGGCGTGCCATCGAGCCGGCTGGCCAGCCGATCGATCATCACCTTGAGCCGGAGGTCGGCCTCCTCCGGTGACGTTTCTGCCGCACGATCGAGCTCGACGAGGTACTTGGCCAGGACGGTCTGGCCGTCCACTCGGTCGAGGATCAGGGTCGGCTCCACCGGGGTGGCACGCAACGCACGCAGACAGTTGGGATGGTCCTGCGCGATCCGTTCGGCCGTGGCCGGATCGAGCTCGAGGCCGCGTCCGGGCTCGAAGGTCAGCAGCACGAACCGCCAGGCCGTCGGCCGCCGCGCGAACCGTCCGGTCTGGTCGTACTGACGGAGCACGCGGTTGGTGTGGTAGGTCCGGACCTGCTCACGCTCGGCGAGAAGTCGCTGCGCCCACGGGAAGTGGACCTGGCTGTAGTGACGCTCGCTCTCCTCGGGCGGCTGCGTACTGACCGGCAGGAACCGGCTGATCGACTTCGACATACGGCTCGGCGCCGCGCTCGAGCTCACACCGGCTCCAGCTCGACCGGTACACCGGAGTAGCGCACCATGCCGGTGAGCGGATCGACCGACTCGACACCGCTGGTGAGGACGTTGACGTTCAGCGCCCCGAAGCCGTGCGGGACCGAGACCACGCCGCGCCGGATCGACTCGTCTGGCTCGACCACCAGCTCCAGGGCATGGCCGTTGGCACGCACCCGCACCAGGTCGCCGGCCTCGAACCCGAGCTCCCGGGCATCGTCAGGGTGGACCAGGACGTGCGGCGGGTCGCGGCGACCGTCCTCGGTGCCCGATGCGGCGAGTTGGGAGTTGAGGTGACGCAGCTGCCGACGAGGGATGAGGGAGAGCCGTGGCGGCGCCTCCATCTGCTCGAGCTGCTCGACGAGCTCCGCCGGAGCCAACCGCCACCCACCGTCGGGCATGAGCCTCTCGCTCCAGCCGAACTCGGCCCAGCTGGCGAGGTCGACCTCGCCGGCGTGCTCCTTGAGCTCCGACAGCGGCCGCTGGGCGGTGACCGTCAACGGGGTGATCGCGTCGTCGTCGCTGGCCTCGTCGGGATCCACGCCACGCATCAGGTCGAAGCCGAGCCGCTGACCGAGCTTGGCGAACACCCACCACATCGGGCGGCGTTCGGCCTGTGGCGGGACCACCGCGTCGGTGTACTGGGCTACCACGGCAGGCTGCATCTGGTCGATGAAGTGCGGCACGTCGGCCCGCTCGAGTTGGCCGGCGACCGGCAGCACGTGGGTCGCGAGCTCGCTGGTCTCATTGGTCGCTACGTCGGCGACCACCAGGAGGTCGAGCTGCTCCAGCGCGGCCGTCAACCGCTC
Organism: Nitriliruptoraceae bacterium; assembly: GCA_007121785.1. Lineage (GTDB taxonomy): Bacteria > Actinomycetota > Nitriliruptoria > Nitriliruptorales > Nitriliruptoraceae > SKTG01. The sequence continues at coordinate 73,542 of SKJX01000070.1, read as the reverse complement.
CGTGTCGGGCAGCGAGGTCACCGCGTTGGCGCCGATGACGAACAGCGCCCGCAGGTTCCCCGACTCGATCTCGTCGGACATGGCCGCGCACGGGTACTCCCCCCACCGGCTGGGCAACTCCGGGCGGCTCGGGGGGCCCGGCTGTGCGCTCCCGGCCGAAGGTTCGCGGTCCCGACGGTCGAACCCGGAGACGTAGCCGGGGTTGAACCAGGCACCGCCGGGCCGGTCATACGAGTCGGTGACGATGTGCAGCGCCCACAACAGCCACTCGGTGAGGTTGGCCGACTCGGCCATGGTCGTGCCGGTACCCGTCTGCCCGGCGAAGCGGCCGTGCCGGCGGATCGCCTCCAGCAGGTCCAACAGCTCCTGGCGGTCGAGGCCGGTCTGCTCCACGACACGCTCGAGATCGAACCCGGCGACGGCGGCCGCGAGCTCGTCGACCCCGCTCGCGCGTTCCCGAAGCGCCACCTCATCGGCGTCCTTGAGCAACTCGCGAACGAGCCAGCCCAACCAGATGTAGTCGGTGCCCGGCGTCGGTGCGAGGTGGCGGTTGGCCAGGCGCGCCGTCTCGGTCCGCCGAGGGTCGATGACCCACAGCTCGCCCTCCTCGGCGATGCGCCGCAGACGGGTGCGGGGGTTGCTCCAGGCGTTGAGGTGGCCGTGTGAGACCACCGGGTTGCTGCCGATCAACAGCGTCAGCCCCGGCCGCTGCTCGTCGACCACGGGGATGAGCATCGGCTGGCCCGACATCAGTTCGGAGACCAGCGGCTTGCACGGCGTGTCGACCGTGGTCGAGGTGTACAGGCTGCGTGAGCCGATCGACTGCAGGAGCTTGCGGGCGATGCGCCGTCCAGCCGGATCGAACGCGGCGCCGGTACCCAGGTAGGCGCCGACCGCGTCGGGTCCGTGGTCAGCGATGACGCTCGACAGGCTGCGCTGCAGGTCGTCGAACGTCCGCTCCCAGCTGACCGGTTCGAACTGATCGCCCACGCGCAACAGCGGGTGGTCGAGCCGGTTGTCGGCGTGGTGGAACGCCGGCAACGACCGACCCTTGGGGCAGGTGTAGCCCTGGGAGATCGGATGGTCGCGGTCACCGCGAACGCCGACGACCCGGTCGTCATCGTCGACGGTGACCACGATCCCGCACAACGCGGGGCAGATCCGGCAGAAGCTGCGCTGCTCTCTCATGGAGCGTCTCCCTCGTCGCGGCGATGGCGACCCGACCACGGGCACCAACCCGGGGCAGCTCGGCCAGCCCGCCCGGTACGCGGTTCGACGGCCTGCCGTCCACGCCTGCGACACCGTAACGGACACCGTCGACGCCGGGCCAGCTTATCTTTCGTTTATCGTCATATGTTGGTCGTACCAGCCGATGGTGTCCGGCGGCCCGGGACCGACTTACAGAGTTGACGTTGCACGTGATATGTTGATGCCACGGCGACACGAGGATGACCCATGCACTCAACCCTTCCAGCGGAGCTCGAGGAGTTCCGCCAGAGCTGCCGCAGGACGGCCGAGAAGCACTTCCGGCCCCTGATCGACAAGATGGACCGCGACCATGAGTTCCCGCACGAGGCCAGGCCGGTGCTCGCGGAGCTCGGCGCCTACGGCCTGCCCTACCCCAGCGAGCTCGGTGGCGGAGACGGCAGCTGGCTGGCCTGGGCGATCCTCCATGAGGAGGTGGCCCGGGTGCTCCCTGCGCTCGGCATCCACTTCCAGGTCAACACCGTGGTCGCCGGTGCCCTCCAGGACGCCGGCACCGATGAACAGATCCAGCGCTGGGTCCCGCCGCTGCTGCGCGGTGAGGTGACCGGGTTCTTCGGCTTCACCGAGCCCGACACCGGCTCCGACCCGGAGAACCTCAAGACACGCGCGACGCGTACCGACGACGGTTGGCGGATCAACGGCCACAAGCGCTGGATCACCAACGCCACCCACGCCGACGTCGGTGTGGTGTTCGCCAAGGACCCGGACGATGACGTCAGCCTGTTCCTGGTGCCGACCGAGGGCCCGCAGGTCCACGCCGAGTCGCCGACCGAGATGCTCGGGCTCGGCGGTACCGGCCTCGCCGACCTCCACCTCGACGACGTCGAGATCCCGGCCGACCACCTCCTCGGCAGCACCGGCGGCCAGTTCAAGACCCTCAAGCGCGCCATGACCACCGGGAAGCTCGGTCTGTCGGCGATGTCGGTGGGGATCATGCAAGCGTCGCTCGAAGAGGCGGTCCGCTACGCGCGGCACCGCGAGCAGCGCGGTCACCCGATCATCGACTTCCAGGCGATCCACCACCTGCTCGCGGAGATGGTCAGCCAGCTCGAGGCCAGCCGCCAGATGCTCTACTGGGGGGCACGCTGCAAGGACGAGAAGGGCTCGGACACCATCCCCGAGATCGCCTCCACGAAGCTGTTCGTGACCCAGACCGCGGTCGAGGTCGCCCGTATGGCCGTCTCCGTCCACGGCGTCTACGGCATCTCCAAGGAGACACCGGTCGAGCGGATGTTCCGCGACGCCAAGATGTACGAGCTGCTCGAAGGCACCTCCGAGGTCCAGCGCGAGCTCGTGATGCGCGCGATCGACGAGATCAAGTGAGCGTGGGCCGCTGCCGTGTCGGCCCACCCTGCGCATCTGCGACCGCTCGACCGCCGGAACCGCGATGACCCACAGCTCCCTCCAGACCATCGCCGACGAGGTGATGGCGCTGCCGCTCTACCGCTACCTCGGGCTCGAACTGATCTCCATGGAGCCCGGGGCGGCGGAGGTCCGGCTGCCGATCTCCGGGTCGTCGATGGGTCTGGGCCACTTCAACGGGGGCCTGATGCCCGCGCTGCTCGACGCCGCCTGCTTCTTCGCCGTGCTGCCGATGCTCGAGGACGACGAGGAGTGCTCCACCACCGATACCTCCTCGGTGCTGCTACGGCCGAGCCAGCTCGACGACGTGATCGACGTCCACGGGGAGGTCGTCCAACGCGGACGCACGCGTGCGTTCAGCCGCGCCACCGCCGCGGTCGAGGGACGCACGATCGCCTACGGTCACGTCACCAAGGCCATCACGCGACCGGAGGGGCAGCGGTGGACCGCGTGAGTGGGAGGACGCCCCGTCACGACCCGCCAGGCACGCGAACCGCGATTGAACGTGCAACGTCAAGTCGACTAGGGTGAGGCTATGGCCAACGTAGAGTTGCAAGGCGAGACGGGCGGGATCACCCGGGTGGTGCTCAACCGTCCCCAGGTCCGCAACGCGATCACCGTCGAGAGCGTCGTCGAGTTGCGCGACGCCCTCAACCAGACGATCGACGCCGGTCGGACCAAGGCGGCGGTGCTCCACGGCGCCGAGGGCTCCTTCTGCGCCGGGGCGGACCTGTCGCTCGTCCGCGCGGCGCTGGATGGCGATCCGCCCGCGGTCCTCGACCCGCTGGTGACCGAACTGCACCAGACCATCCGCGTGCTACGCAGCGCACCGTTCCCCATCGTCGCCGCGATCGAGGGCTTCGCCGTCGGGGCCGGCATGGGCCTGGCGCTGGCTGCCGACACCCGTGTCGCCGACCGCAAGGCGCAGCTGGTACCCGGCTACTTCGGGATCGGTGCCTCCCCGGACGGCGGTGTCTCCTACTTCCTCACCCGGGCCCTGGGTGCCGCCCGCACCACGAGCCTGTTCGTGCACAACCGCGCCCTGGACGCCGCTGCCCTGGAGTCCTTCGGGCTCGTCGAGGAGCTCGTCGAGCCTGGCGAGGCGGTCTCGGCCGCCGTCGAGCAGGCGCGGGCGCTCGCCGGCATCCCACCGCTCGCGCTCACACGCATGCGACGGCTCGTGGACGAGGCCACCACCCACGATCTGTCGGATCACCTCGACGCCGAGCGCACCGCGGTCGCCGAGCTCTGGCAGACCCACGACTTCCGTGAGGGCGTCTCGGCCTTCGTCGAGCGCCGCACCCCGAGCTTCACCGGAGAGTAGGACACACCATGGTCGGTTTCGGCTACCGCGTCGAGCAGTACAACCCGAGCTACGAGCAGCTGGAGAAGACCGCGCTGCTGGCCGAACGGCTCGGCTTCGATGGCATCTGGCTCAACGACCACTTCGTCCCCGACCCCATCTCGGGGCGGTACGAGGCCCCGACGTTCGAGTGCTGGACGGTGGCCGGCGCCCTCGCCCGGGCCACCGAGCGTGTGCGCATCGGCTTCATGACCCTCTGCAACGGCTACCGCTACCCCTCGATCACGGCGAAGATGGCCACGTCGCTCGACGTCATCTCCGGAGGCCGCGTCGACATCGGCATGGGTGCCGGCTGGCACGAGGACGAGTTCCGGATGTACGGCATCCCCTACCCGTCCGGCAAGGTCCGCCTCGACCAGCTCCAGGAGGGCCTCGAGATCCTGCTCGGCATGTTCGCCAACGAGCAGTTCAGCTTCACCGGCGAGCACTACCACGTGGACGGTGCCTGGAACAACCCGCGCCCGATCCAGCAGCCGCGGCCACCGGTCTGGGTCGGTGGGGCCGGTGAGAAGCGCACGCTGCGCCTCGTCGCCCAGTACGCCGACTGGCACAACCTGGTGATCACCCCGTTGGCGACGTTCAAGCGCAAGATGGAGATCCTCGACCAGCATTGCGACGAGCTCGAGCGCGACCCGTCCACGCTGGGACGATCCCTCAACCCCTCGCTGCTCATGCGCGACACCGACGAGGAGTTCGACCGCTACGCGGCCGAGCGAGCCCAACAGCGCGGTATCTCCGTCGACGACTACCTGACGATGCTCGCCGAGCAAGGCACCATCTTCGGTGGTCCTGAGCGCGCGACCCGGATGCTGCGCGAGTTCGCCGATGCCGGCTGTGAGTACTTCGAGTTCATCGTCCGCGAGCGGGACCAGGAGCAGGCCATGCACCGGTTCGCCGAGACCGTCATGCCCAAGTTCCGCTGAGGGCTGCCGATGACCGACGCAGCCAGCGACCGCGCCGTCCACGTCGGTGTCGGCGTGCCCGACGGGTCCCTGGCCGTGCTCGCCGACCGACAGGCCGTGCTCGACGTGCTCCACCACTACTGCTACTGCGTCGATCACCGGCTCCCTAACGGCATCGCCGACGAGGTCTTCTCCCCGGACGCGGTGGACGACCACGGCTTCGACCGTTGGGAGGGGCGCGAGCAGCTACGCGCGGCGTTCACCTCGATCGTCGAGCGGTTCACCGCGACCGCCCACCTGCTGGCCAATCCACGGATCCTGATCGATGGGGATCGGGCGACCAGCCACTGTCACGTCACGGCCTGGCACTGGCTGCCGGGCGGCGCTTCGCACGAAGCCGACTTCGTGATGGTGGGGACCTACGAGGACGAACTGCGGCGTCTCGACGAGGGCTGGCGGATCACCTTCCGCAGGTTCCGCCGTGTGGGGCCGACCCCCACGGCGTCCGGCCAGTTGCCCGACTTCCTGCGTCGCTACCGCCCCGACGAGTCGTAGCCGGAGGCGGTCCGCTCTTCGGGCTCGAGCCCGAGGAAGCGCAGCACGCGAAGCCACGCATCCGCCGAGGCGTCGGCGTAGGCCGACCAGTCGTGGTCGAAGAAGCTGTGCGGCGCCCCGTCGTACACCTCGATCTCACACGGCACGCTCGCCGCTGCGCAGGCGTCACGGAAGCCGTTGACCTCTTCGATCGGGATGTGTGGGTCCGCCCCGCCGAAGATGCCGAGCACCGGGCAGCTCAGCTGCCCGTCGCGCGCCAGCTGCGTCGGCGAACCGCCGTCACCCTCCAGTCCGACCCGCGCGTAGAAGGCGACCACCCCGTCAAGCTGCGACTGGCCACCCTGCAGCAGCGCACGGCGGCCCCCGAAGCAGAATCCCAGCACGTAGCGCCGGCTCGGTTCGAACTGGTCGAGCACCGACCAGGCCCCCTGGACGTCGCTGGCCGCGGTCGCGTCGACCGCCGCACCGCGATGAGGCATCGGATCGAAGTCGGCGTCACGCCACCCCGTTCCGGCGGTGCGGCTGTAGTGGTCGATCGCCAACGCATGCGCTCCGGCCCCCGCCAGCTCCTCGGTGAGCGCCTCGTAGTAGGGGTGCAGGCCGCGGAAGTCCGGCAGGACCACCACCGCGGGTGCGTCCCGCTCGGTGGTGGTCGCGAGCCGGGCGGCCACCTCGACCCCGTCGGCGGCCGTCACCGTGCGACGCTCGGAGACGTCGCACCGGCCCGTGCGTGGAGCCGGGGGAGGTCGGTGGTGCGGTTCGCTGCACACCCTCAGGTCCCCGCGAACAGCTGTTTGGCGATGATCTCGTTCATGATCTCGACGGTGCCACCCCCGATGCCCATGACGCGCGCGTCACGGTAGTGGCGCTCGACCTCGAACTCGCGGATGTAGCCGTAGCCACCGTGGATCTGCACGGCGGCGTCGACCACGAAGTCGAGCGCCTCCACCGCGGTGTTCTTGGCCATGGCGACCTGGCTCGCGAGGCCGTCCTCGCCCGCCCGGTAGCGGTCCGCCACCCGACGCGTGTACTCCCGGGCGACATCGGTGCGCCGCGCCATCTCGGCGAGCTTGTGTCGCAGCACCTGCTGCGAGGCCAACGGCGCACCGAACGCCTCGCGCTCCTGCAGGTAGCGGCGGCTGAGGTCCACGCATCGCTGCGCCGTGGCGTAGCACTGGGTCGCCATGATCAGCCGCTCGCCTTCGAAGTTTCGCATCGCCGGCCGGAAGCCCGCGTTCTCGTCACCGATGCGGTTGTCGACGGGCACACGGCAGCCGTCGAACGACAGCATCGCCGTGTCCGAGCACAGCCAGCCCATCTTGTCCAACGACCCCGACACCTCGAAGCCGGGTGTGCCCTTCTCGATCACGAGCAGCGACAGCCCGTGATGGCCGCCACCGTCACCGGTGGCGACCGCCGTGAGCACGAAGTCGGCGCGCACCCCGTTGGAGATGAACGTCTTCTCCCCGTCGACGACGTAGTGGTCGCCGTCGCGCACGGCCCGGGTGGCGATGCCCGCGACATCGCTGCCGGCACCCGGCTCGGTGATCGCCAACGCACAGAGCTGCTCACCCGCCAGGACCGGCCGCACCCATCGCTCGATCTGCTCATCGGTACCGGCGGCCATGATCAGCGGTGAGACGATCCCGTGGCCGAGCACACCGGACATCACCCCGATGCTGCCACCGGCCGCGAGGATCTCCTCGATGAGCGTCATCACGTGGAAGAAGTCCCCGCCGGAGCCCCCCACCTCTGGCGGGTAACCGAGGCCGAGCAGGCCGAGTTCCGCCGCCTGCCGCGAGAGGTCCCGGGGGATGAGGCCGGCCCGCTCCCAGTCGGGCAGGTACGGCACGATCTGGTCGCGGGCGAAGCCCCGGGCCGTCTCGGCCAGCTGACGATGCGAGTCATCGATGTAGGGATTGGGAACCACGGCGCCCACTATCCGCTCACCCGATCCTGAGCGATCAGCTGGCTCGGCAGCTCGACCGTCCTGGCGCGGAGGAACTCGCCGAGGCCCTTCGCCTGCGGGTCGATCAGCGCGTTGGAGGCGACACCGAGCCCGAGCAGACCGTGGACGACGAAGTTCAGCGACCGAAGGTTGGGCAGTTCGAAGCGGTCGATCTCGAGGCTCGCCGCCTCGGGCATCAGGGAGCGCAACAGGTCGGTGGTGAGGTGGTCACGCAACCACACGTACCCCTCATCGCTACGCGCCCACACACCGATGTTGGCGTTGCCGCCCTTGTCCCCCGACCGAGCCCCGAAGACGGTGCCGAGCGGGACGCGTTGGGTCTCGCCCTCGATCGGCGGAGGCAGCTCGACCGCCGCCGGGTCCACCGCGACCTCGCGGTCCGCGCCGACGATGAAGTCGACCTCGGTGCGTTGGCCGTCAGGACCGACCACGACCTGGTGCACCTCCTCGGCCGGCAACAGCGCCGGCCAGTACACCCCGAACGGCGATTCGGGGCCGGGCGGGCCGTCGGTGAAGAACCCGGGGTAGTTGGCCAGCCCGAGCTCGATCGCCGCGGAGGAGAAGGCCCGGCCGACCTTGTTGGGGTCCTGGTCCTTGACCGTGACGACGAGCCGGGTGTAGGCGTCGGCGAGGCGCGCCGGGTCGTTCGGCTCGAGCCCGGCGAGGGTGACGTCGACCTCCTCGAACCGGTCGCGACCTCCCACCCGGGTCCACAGCGCGTCCTCCAGGGTGCGGGCCTTGGCCTCCACGTCGATCCCGGAGAGCAGGAACGTCATCGAGTTGCGATAGCCGCCGGCGTAGTTGATGCAGACCTTGCCCGTCGGCGGCGGTGGCTCGCCCTTGACACCGCTGACCCGGACACGATCGGGACCCTCCTCGGCCAACCGGATGGTGTCGAAGCGGGCCGTCACGTCCGGGCTGAGGTAGCGCGGACTCTGGGTCTCGTACAACAACTGGGCCGTGACCGTGCCGGGCGAGACGAGCCCACCGGTCCCCTCGTGCTTGGTCACCACCACCTCGCCGGTCTCTTCGACCTCGACCAGCGGGAAGCCTGGATGGCGCAGGTCGGGCACCTCCTCGAAGAAGCTGTAGTTGCCACCGGTCGCCTGGCAGCCGCACTCGATGATGTGACCAGCCACCAGCGCCCCCGCGAGCTCGTCGAGGTGGTCCGGGGTCCACCCGTGGTGGTAGGCGGCCGGCCCGATGGTCACCGCGGCATCGGTGACGCGCGGGCACACCACGACGTCGGCTCCCTGGCTCAACGCCTCGACGATCCCCCACGAACCGAGGTAGACGTTGGCCGTGAGCGGCTCGGCCCGGAGCTCGGCCAGCGACTGCCCCGTGTCGAGGTTGCGAAATTCGTGACCGCCGGCCTGGAGCTCGTCGAGACGCTCGAGGATGTCGTCGCCTTCGATGTGCGCGATCTTCGCGTCGATACCGAGCTCGTCGGCGACCGAGCGCAGCTTGTCGGCCAGTCCGGCCGGGTTGAGCCCGCCGGCGTTGGTCACGACCTTGACCCTCTGGTCGACGGCCGTGCCGAGCACCTGCTCCATCTGTTTGAGGAACGTGACGGCGAACCCGCCGTCGGCACGCTTCTGCCGTGCCTTCGAGAGGATCAGCATCGTCAGCTCGGCGAGGTAGTCACCGGTGAGGTAGTCGATGGGACCGCCCTCGAGCATCTCCTTGGCGGCCGCGAAGCGGTCGCCGTAGAACCCGGAACAGTTCGCGATTCGGACCGGTCTGCTCATCAGGACACCACCCACTGCGGATCACGCTTCTCGCCGAAGGCCGTCATGCCCTCCCGCGCCTCGTCGGAACGGAAGCGCTCCAGCGACAGCTTGAGCATCTGCTGGAAGGCTTCGTCCATCGGTAGCTGTTCGATCTGTCGGATCATCGGCTTGACACCGGCGAGCGCTTCTGGCCCGCCACGTCCTAGCATCGCCGTGTAGCGCTCGACCTCGGCGTCGAGCTCGTCGTCGTCGACCGCACGGTTGATCAAACCGAGCTCCACCGCCCGTTCCGCCGTGAAGTTCTCACCCGTCAGGAAGACCTCCAGCGCGCCGCGGCTGCTCATGCGCGGCAAGCAGGTCACCGCGATCACGGCCGGCAGCACGCCGATGCGGACCTCGGCGAACCCGAAGCTGGCGCTCCTCGGAGCGACCACGATGTCGCAGGCGCCCACCAGGCCGAGGCCACCGGCACGCGCAGGGCCGTTGATCCGGCCGACCACCGGCTTGGGCGAGTGCCAGATCGAGGTCAGGGTGTCGATCATCACCTCAGGGCCCGCCGTGGAGCTGCCCTCCCGCTGTTCCTTGAGGTCGGCGCCGGAGCAGAACACCGGACCCGCCCCGGTGAGCACGATGACCCGGACCGCGTCGTCGTTGAGCGCCTCGTGCAGGTGTGCGTTGAGCTCGTGCTGCAGGGCTGAGGACAGGGCGTTGCGGTTGTGCGGGGAGTCGAGGGTCAGCCTGGCGATGCCCTCGTTCGACTCGTAGTGGACGAGCTCACCCATGGGTGCTCCTTGTCGGGGGTCGGATCGGTGGGTCGGACGCGACCCGGGATCAGTCGAAGAACTGGCCGGGCGCGCGTCCCGGGCCCGGGGGCCCGGCGAACGCCTGGCAGATCGGCAGCCAGGCCTCGGCGACCGGTCCGCTGGCGACCAGGTCCAGGTCGTCGGCATGACGTCGCTGGGTGGCCAGCAGGCAGAAGTCGAGCGCCGAGCCCTCGACCCGGTCGTCGGCGTCGGGTGGGCCGTGGACGAACCGCTGGCCCGAAGGGAGTTCGAGCTCGACCCGTACGGGCGCTGAGGGGCGGTCCAACCCGTTGGCCACGAACGCGTACGGCATGGCGTTGCAGCCGAGGAACGCCACGTGCCGCAGCCGGTCGCTGGTCTCGGGTGGCTGCCCGATCGTGTCGCGGACGTCCTGTCCGTGGGCCCAGGTCTCCATCAGTCGGGCGCTGATCAGCGAGATCAGGCCCATCTGCGTCACGAACCATCGGCAGCGCATCGCGGGATCGGCCACCGACGCGGCCGAGCGGAACGCCGAGGTCTGCTCGCGCCAATCGGCCAGCACCTCCCCGGGCGTGCGCTGACGACCCTGCTCGATCGCCGCGTCGTGGTAGGCGTCGTGGTCCTTCGAGGCCCGCTCCTCCTCGACCGCGAACCGCTGCGGCTCTGCGACCGACCGTGCTGCCGCCCCATCGAAGAACGCCAGGTGCGTCACCTGATCGCGCACGTCCCAGCCGGCTGCCGGGGTTGGCCGCCGCCAGTCGTCGTCGGACAGCTGACGGAGCAGCTCGTCGAGCGCTGCGTACTCGGCGGCGAGCTCGTCGAGCAGCTCATCGCGGGCTGCGACGCGGTCGTTGCCGGCTGCGTCCGGCCCGCTCACGCGGATTCCTCGACCGACGCTTCGGCGTCTTCGGCGTCGCCGGCTTCGTCGATCACCGCCAACAGGGCATCGGTCGGAACGATCTCACCGGAGCTGACGAGGACCGCGGAGACCGTCCCGTCGAACGGTGCGACGACACGGTGCTCCATCTTCATCGCCTCGAGCACCACGATCAGATCGCCCGCCGCCACCTCGTCCCCGGGGGCCACGTGCACGCTCTGCACGGTGCCGTTCATCGTGGCCGTCAGCCCCCCGGTCGGCGTCTCGAGCTCGGGACGTGGGAACCGTGGCCGCTCGGTGAGGCGGACCTCGCCGACCCCGTCGTCGATCCACACCTTCGCCCCGTCGCGGATGACGGTCACGGCGAAGCGCTCCCCGTCGATCTCGAGGTCGAGCTGCGGATCGGTCCAGCCGCGGATGAGCGCCTCGAACGAACGGTCGTCGACGGTGCCCGCCATCGAGCCGTCACGCTGCTGCCAGACGTCGACGACCACCTCGGTGTCGCCGTCATCGAGGTAGCGGGTCGTCTCGCCCTGGCTGCGGTTGTTGCGCCAGCCAGGCGGCAGGGTCGCGGGCAGGTCCCCGGGCGGCGGAGCAGCGACGAACGCTGCCCGGTCGGCCAGCGCGGCGCTGACCGCAGCCCGACGGACGGTGGCGGCATCGGGCTCGCCGGTCCGCGCCGGCTGGTGCCGTTCGATGAAGTCGACCGTCGTGTCGCCGTCGAGGAACGCCGGGTGCCGCAGGATCGACAGCAGGAAGTCGCGGTTGGTGGTCAGCCCCTGCACTCCCAGCCGGCGCAGCCCGCCGACCAACCGGCGGCTGGCTTCGGGCCGGTCGGGTGCCCAGGCCATCAGCTTGGCGAGCATCGGGTCGAAGTGCGGCGAGACCTCACTCCCGGTCTCCACCCCGGTGTCGACGCGGATGCCGTCGCCCGGCTCCTGCCACCGGACCAACCGGCCGGTCTGCGGAAGGAACTCGTTGGCCGGGTCCTCGGCGTAGAGGCGCACCTCGATGGCCGCGCCTTCGATGACCGGATCGATGACCTCCATCGGTCGACCCTGCGCGATCAGCAGCTGTTGGCGGACGAGGTCGACGCCGGTGACCAACTCGGTCACCGGATGTTCGACCTGCAACCGGGTGTTCATCTCGAGGAAGTAGAAGCCGCCATCGTCGCCGACGATGAACTCCACGGTGCCGGCACCTTCGTAGGCGACCGCCTGACCCGCAGCCACGCCGGCGTCGCACAGCGCCGAACGCAGCTCGTCGGTGACGAACGGCGAAGGAGCCTCCTCGACGATCTTCTGGTGACGACGTTGGATCGAGCACTCGCGCTCGAACAGGTGACGCACGGTCCCGGTGCTGTCACCGAGGATCTGCACCTCGATGTGACGGCCACCGGAGACGAACCGCTCGAGGAAGACGGTGTCGTCGCCGAACGCGCTACCCGACTCACGACGCGCCGACGCGACCGCCTCGGTGAGCCCGGCCTCCTCGGGGACGATGCGCATGCCCTTGCCGCCTCCGCCGGCGGCCGCCTTGACCATCAGCGGGTAGCCCACCTCGCGCCCGGCCTCGATCAGCTCGTCGCCGTCGAGCCCGGAGGCGTCGGCACGCGGCAGCGTGGGCACCCCGGCACGCTCCATCGCCGCCAGCGCCGTGAGCTTGTCGCCCATCGCGGCGATCGCATCGGCGGAGGGTCCGACCCAGGTCAGGCCCGCGTCCACCACCGCGCGCGCGAAACCGGCGTTCTCGGCCAGGAAGCCGTACCCCGGGTGCACGGCATCTGCGCCGGTGCGCTGGGCCGCGTCGAGGAGCTTGGCGACGTCGAGGTAGGTCTCCTCGCTGGTCGTGCCGCCCAGGGGGATGGCGCGATCGGCCTCGCGCACGAACGGGGCGTCGGCGTCCGGCTCGGCGTAGACCGCCACGACCGACAGGCCCATGTGGCGGGCCGTGCGGATCACACGGCGGGCGATCTCGCCCCGGTTGGCAACCAGCAGCGTCTCAATCGGTGTCATGATCACATCCGGAAGGGGCCGAAGTCGGTGTTGCCACCGATCTCGGCGTTGTGTGCGGCCGAAAGTGCGATACCGAGCACGGTGCGCGTGTCACGGGGGTCGATGATCCCGTCGTCCCAGAGCCTCCCGGTGGCGAACAGCGCTGACGACTCGTGCTCGAGCTGGGATTCGACGGCTTGCGAGCGCTCGCGGTCGGCTTCCTCGTCGAACGGCTCCCCCTTGGCCCGGGCGGTCTCGCGGGCGACGATCGAGAGCACACCTGCGAGCTGCTTCGGACCCATGATGCCGATGCGCTGGTTCGGCCAGGCGAACACGAACCGTGGGCTGTAGCCACGGCCGGACATGCCATAGTTGCCAGCGCCGTAGCTCGCTCCCATCATCAAGGTGATGTGGGGGACCTCGGAGTTGGAGACCGCCCGCACCATCTTCGAGCCGTGTTTGGTGATGCCGCCCTGCTCATAAGCGGTGCCGACCACGTAGCCGGTGGTGTTCTGCAGGAACAACAGCGGGACGTCGATCTGGTTGCACAGGCCGATGAACTGGGTCGCCTTCTCCGACTCCTCGCTCATCAGCACCCCGTGGTTGGCCACGATACCGACGGGGTAGCCGTGGATGGATGCCCATCCGGTCAGCAGGTTGCGTCCATAGAGCGGTTTGAACTCCTCGAAGCGCGATCCGTCCGCGACCCGTGCGACGACCTCACGTGGGTCGAACGGGACCTTCAGATCGTGCGAGGCGATGCCGAGCAACTCCTCGGGCTCGTAGATCGGATCGTCCGCGGGCAGCGTCGGGCCACCGCCGTGCTTGCGCCAGTTGAGGTGCTCCACGACGCCCCGGGCCATGCGCAGCGCCTCGTGCTCGTCACGGGCGAGGTAGTCGGCCAGCCCGGACACCGTGGCGTGCATGTCCCCGCCGCCGAGTTCCTCCGGCGAGGCGTCCTCGCCGGTGGCCATCTTGACCAGCGGCGGCCCACCGAGGAAGACCTGGCTGCGCTCCTTGATCAGGATCGCGTAGTCGGACATGCCCGGCTGGTAGGCGCCCCCTGCGGTGGCGTTGCCGAACACCACATCGATGGTGGGGATCCCGGCCCGGGACAGGCGGCTCATGTCGTGGAACGTCCGACCACCCTCGACGAAGCTCTCGGCCTGGGTGGGAAGATCGCCCCCGCCGGACTCGGTCAGCTGCAGCAGCGGCATCCGGTTCTGGGCGGCGATCGCGAACGCCCGCAGCATCTTCTTGGTGGTGTAGGGGTTCATCGTGCCACCACGCACCGTGAAGTCGTTGCCGACGATCACGCACTCCACCCCGGCCACGACCCCGACTCCGGTCACGAGGCTGGCACCGACGGCGAAGTCGCTTTCCCATGCTGCGAGCGGAGAGAGCTCGAGGAAGTAGCGGTGCGGATCGACCAGGAGCTCGATCCGCTCACGCACGAGGATCCGGCCGCGATCGCGGTGACGTCGAACGGCACGCTCGCTGCCGCCGTACCGCACCGAGGCCGCCAGCTGTTCGATCTCGTCCAGGCGTTCGAGCATGACCCGCCGGTTCACCTCGAACAACTCGTCAGAGCGGTCGATACGCGACTGGATCACATCCACGTTTGGGTCCTTCGGCTACGACGGATCACGCCAGGCTCCCGCCCTGTTTACTGCGTTGCTCGCCGACGTAGGCGGCCATCACCTGCGGATCCTGGGCGACCTCTTCAGGCTTCCCGTCGGCGATGATCCGGCCGAAGTCGAGGACCATCACCCGATCCGCGATGTCCATGACCACGCCGAGGTTGTGCTCGACGAGGATCTGGGTCAGGTGAGGTCGGCTCTCCTTGAGGTCGAGCAGGTAGCGGGCGACGTCTTCGGTCTCCTCCTGGTTCATGCCAGCCACCGGCTCGTCGAGCAGCAGCAGCTTTGGCTCCATGCACAGAGCACGGCCGATCTCCACCCGCTTTCGCCAGCCGTAGGGGAGCTGCGCCACCCGGCTGTGGCGTGCGTCCTCGAGGTCGAGGAACTCGATGATCTTCTCGACCGCCTCGCGGTGTGCCAGTTCCTCCCGGGCGGTCGACCCCCACCACAACATCCCGGAGACCGCGCCGCGCCGCATCAGGTGGCTGCGGGCGGCCATCAGGTTGTCGAGGACGCTGAGCTCGTTGAAGAGCGCGAGGTTCTGGAAGGTCCGGGCGATCCCGCGGCTCGCGCGCGCGTGCGGTGGTAAACCGGTGATGTCCTCGCCCGCGAAGCGGACCTGCCCCTTCTGGGGGTGGTAGACGCCGTTGATGCAGTTGAACAGCGAGGACTTGCCCGCGCCGTTCGGCCCGATGATCGCCAGCAACTCACCGCGCCGGGCGAGGACGTCGACCCCGGCGAGGGCTGTCACCCCCCCGAACCTCAGCTCGAGACCGTCGAGAGCGAGCAGCTCCTCTGAGGACCGGGTCTCACGAGAGCCAGCGCTTGCGCCGGCGGTAGTGCTTGACGTCGGCATAGCTCTTCCGTTCCCCGGTTTGAGTGAGTCCGAGATAGAACTCGATGATGTCGGTGTTCTGCTTCAGCTCGTCGCTGGCCCCTTCCAGGACGATCTGGCCGTTCTCGAGGATGTAGCCGTGATCGGCGATGTCCAGCGCCGTCGCCGCGTTCTGCTCGACCAGGAGGATGGTTGTCCCGCTGCGGTTGATCTCCGTGATCAACTCCGAGATCTGGTCGACGAGTTTGGGGGCGAGGCCGAGCGACGGTTCGTCCAGGACGAGCAGGAACGGGTTGCTCATCAGCGCCCGGCCGATCGCCAGCATCTGCTGCTCACCGCCCGAGAGGTACCCGGCCCGCGAGCGGCGACGCTCATCGAGCACCGGGAAGAGCTCCATCACCCGCGCGACGTCGTCGGGGTCAGGCCGCCCCAGCGCTCCCACGGCCAGGTTCTCCTCGACCGTCAGGGTCGGGAAGATGCGGCGGCCCTCGAGGACCTGCGCGACCCCCGCCTCGACCAGATACGAGGAGGAGGCCCGGGTCACATCGGCTCCGTCGAGCGTGATGCTGCCACCGACCACCTCGCCCTTGTGGAAGTCGAGCAGTCCGGTCAGCGCGCGAAGCAGCGTGGTCTTGCCGGCACCGTTCGGTCCCAGGACGGTGACCACGCTGCCGCGTGGCACCGAGATCGATACGCCGTGCAGCGCTTGGATGACGTCCTGGTAGGCGACCTCGAGCCCGACCGTCTCCAGCAAGGTGTCCGCCGACGCGGCCGGAGGCTCGGCGTCCTCGACCTGCGACTCCGTCATCGCGAACCCCTTCCGGCTGCTCGACCGCTGCTCGTCGGTACGTGGTACGTGAGTGCGTGGTAGACGGCGCGCGCTCGCGCCTGCACTGGTGACTCCCGACAGGA
Source organism: Nitriliruptoraceae bacterium (assembly GCA_007121785.1). Classification (GTDB taxonomy): domain Bacteria; phylum Actinomycetota; class Nitriliruptoria; order Nitriliruptorales; family Nitriliruptoraceae; genus SKTG01. The sequence goes on along the minus strand of SKJX01000070.1, from coordinate 57,355 downwards.
CGCCCTGTCCGTCGCTGCGGCCTCGTAGCGGCCGCGCGGGCTGGCGTCAGCCGCGGAGCTAACCTTGATGCGACCCTTCACGTCAAGCTGCAACCATCGTCCAGCCATGAGCATCATGGGCAGGGACCGACGCTTGACGTCAGCCGTAACTTGCGTAACCCCACGCGCATGGGTGAGGATGCGACCGCTGTCGCAGCGTCCTCAGGCGACACGGGGCTGGTGAGTTGCCCAGGTGAGAAGCAGGGAGCGCGGTTCGTAGGTCGGTGACCGACGAAACGGCGAGCGTTCGGTACGAAAAGTCAGGACGGGACGGGGGTGCGACCCCCGGCACGTGCGGAGGGAGAGGTCCGTGACGGTCCAGGAGCACACGGCAGGCGACGTCACCCACGCAGCGCAACCAACCGGGGGCGGCTGGGAAACGGAGTGGCCAACCCTCCCCCAGCTCCTCCTGCGCTGGGAGGACATGGCCCCCAACCGGGTCGCGATGCGTCGCAAGGAGCTCGGACGCTGGCGCGAGATCCCCTACGCGGAGTGGGCCCAGGAGACCCGGCGAGCCGGAGCCGGTCTGGAGGCCCTGGGCCTGCAGCGTGGTGACCGTCTGGGCATCCAGTCCGAGAATCGCCCGGAGTGGTTCTACGCCTGCGTCGGCGCACAGGGCATGGGGGGCGTCGTCTTCGGCATCTACCCCACCAACCCCGCCGCCTCCCTGCGGTACCAGCTGGCCGATGCCGGCGCACGGCTGCACATCGCCGAGGACCAGGAGCAGCTCGACAAGGCGCTCGAGGTGCTCGACGACGTCGACACCCTGGAGAAGGTGATCGTCCTCGACCGCGACGGCACCACCGGTCCGGCCTACGACGACGAGCGGATCATCCACTGGGACGAGGTCCTCGAGCTCGGCGACCGGGCGCTGGCAGAGGACCAGCAGCGATGGGATCGCCAGACCGGCGACGCGGACCCGGATGACGTGGCGGTGATCATCTACACCTCCGGGACCACCGGCCCGCCCAAGGGCGCGATGCTCTCGTGGCGCAACATCGTCTTCGCCATCCGTACCGAAGCGACGTTCTACGGGATCAACCCCGCCGATGAGGTCCTCAGCTACCTACCGCTGTGTCACGTCGCCGAGCAGGTCATGAGCCTGTACAACGGCCTGGGCTGCGGGGTGCGGGTCAATTTCGCCGAGTCGGTCGAGACCGTGCAGTCCGACCTGCGCGAGGTCCGACCGACCGTGCTCTTCGCGGTGCCGCGGATCTCCGAGAAGCTGCTAGCGACCATCGAGATGAAGGTCGCGGATGCTTCGTGGTTCAAACGGGCCAACTACCGCTTCTGGAAGCGGGTCGGCACCTGGCTGGCGCGGCGGCGGCTCGAGCGAGTCCCCCACCGTGTCGTGTGGTACGAGCAGCCGATCCGACTGCTGTCGTGGCTGTTTCTGTTCCGGTCGGTCAAGAAGCACACCGGTCTGTCCCGGGTGCGGCTCGGACTCTCCGCAGGGGCGCCGATCTCCCCGGAGGTCCTGCAGTTCTTCCGCGCCATGGACATCCCGATGGTCGAGGCCTACGGACAGACCGAGTGTGCTGGCATGGCCACGGCCAACCGCCCCGATGACCTCAAGCTCGGCACCGTCGGCCGGCCGTTCCCAGGTGTCGAGGTACGACTCGCCGACGACGGTGAGATCGTCGTCCGTGGCGACGGGGTGTTCCCCGGCTACTGGCAGAACCCCGACGCGACCGCCGACACCCTCAGCGAGGACGGCTGGCTGCACACCGGCGACATCGGCGAGTGGACCGACGACGGCCGGTTGAAGATCACCGACCGCAAGAAGGACATCATCATCACGTCGGGCGGCAAGAACCTGTCCCCGTCCGAGATCGAGAACCAACTCAAGGCCTCGCCGCATATCAAGGAGGCGGTGGTCATCGGTGACGGTCGTCGCTACGTCACCGCACTGATCCAGATCGAGTACGACACGGTGTCTGACTGGGCCAAGCGCCAGAACATCCCCTTCACGACCTACCGCGACCTCACCGACCGGCCCGAGATCCAGCGACTGATCCAGCAGGAGATCGAGAACGCCAACCAGCACCTCGCACGCGTCGAGGAGGTCAAGTCGTTCCGGCTGCTGCCGCGCGAACTCGACCAGGATGACGACGAGATCACCGCCACGCAGAAGGTGCGGCGGCAGGTCGTCATGGAACGCTACGAGGACATGATCGAGGAGATGTACCGCTCATGAGCACCCAGGTCGTGTTGATCCTCAGCGGCCTTGCCGTGGGATCGATCTATGCCTTGATCGCGATCGGCTTCGCGATCATCTTCAAGGCCTCGCACACGCTGAACTTCGCTCATCTGGCGCTGATGCTGATCGGTGGGTTCCTGGTCTACCAGTCGACCCAGCTGTGGGGCTTCAGCTTCTGGACCGGGCTGGCGATCGCTGCGGGGATCAACGCCGTGCTCGCCTCCGCGCTGTACCTGCTGGTCGCGGCACCGTTGGTGGGACGAAGCATGCTGGCGATCCTGATCGCCACCCTCGGCGCCAACATCGTGCTCGAGACCGGCGTGATCGCCAACCCGGCCTGGGCGACCGACGTCGGCCGCGAGGTTGGCTCCCCCTGGGGAAGCCTGACGGTCGAGGTCCTCGGCGGGCGTATGTTCCTGTCGCACCTGTGGGTGCTCGGGCTCTCCACGGCCGTCATCCTCCTGCTGTACGTGGTGCTGCAGCGCTCGCGATGGGGGCTGTTGTTCCGGGCGATCGCCGAGGACCAGGAAGCGGCTGCGGCGCAAGGCATCAACGTCAAGTACATCCTCGTCGCCGTGTGGGCCGTGGCCGGGATGCTCGCGGCCGTCGCCGGCGCCTTCGTCGGCACGTTCCCGCGGCTGATCTCCCCCGAGAGCGTAGAGTTCGCGCTCCGCAGCATCCCCGCCGTGGTGATCGGCGGGTTCGATTCGATCAACGGGGCGATCGTCGGTGGAGCGCTCGTAGGGTTGGCCGAGGTCTACGCCGCCGGGTACGCGCCGGACTACCTCGGCAACAACTTCCACCTGATCGTCGCCTTCCTGCTGATGTTCGTCGTGCTCATGATCCGTCCCCGTGGGCTGTTCGGAAGCCCCGAGATTCGGCGCGTTTGATGGCAAGCGACTCGAAGCAACTCACCACAGATGCCCGCGACAACGCTGGTCCGACGGGGTTCCCGTGGCCACCGCGTGCGGCCAGGGGTCTGCCACGGCTGCGACACACCAACTTCCACACCGAGTGGCGCACCGAGATGGCGCTGCTCAACTCCACGGCGAAGCGGATCGTCACGGCGGTGGCGCTGCTGCTGGCGTTCGCGCTGCCGTTCCTCATCGGCGGCGACCTGCTGCGGACCACCATCCTCGCCGCCATCGCCGGCATCGGAGCGATCGCGCTGAGCCTGATCGCCGGCGTCGCGGGGCAGCTGTCACTGGGGCACGCGGCCTTCCTCGGGCTCGGCGCCTACAGCGCAGCGTTCATCACCTCGAACCTCGAGCTTCACTTCTTCGTGGCGCTCCCGGTCGCCGCCGCGGTCGCGGGACTCGCCGGGTTGCTCCTCGCACCGATGGCCCTGCGCCTCCGCGGCCTCTATCTGGCCGTGGTCACCCTCGCGTTCGTGCTCGTCATGCAGCACGTGTACCGCAACGCCACGCCGATCACCGGCGGCGTTGGCGGCACCCGCATCGAATCACCGACGATCGCCGGGGTGAGCCTGACCCGCGGGGGTGAGCTCGCCGGCATCGACTTCCCCGGACCGACGCTGTACTACTTCCTGGTCCTGCTGCTGCTGCTGGCGACCATCGTCGGCGTCAAGAACCTGCTGCGTTCACGCATGGGCCGGGACTTCGCCGCGGTGCGTGACCACGACATCGCGGCCGGGGTCGTCGGCGTGCGGGTCTTCGCCGCGACGACCCGTGCGTTCGTGATCTCCTCGGCCATCGCTGGTGTGGCGGGTGCACTGATGGGCGGCCTGCTGCGCCACACCAGCTACGGCCAGTGGGGGATGATGCTGTCGGTGGACTACCTCGCGATGGTGATCCTGGGCGGGCTGGGGACCGTCGCGGGACCGGTCCTCGGCGCCGTCTTCGTCACCTTCATGCCCGAGGTCCTCGACCAGATCGCGCCGATGGTGCCGTTCATCAGCGAGGAGGTCGGCCAGGGGCTGACGCCGGAGCGGACCAGCCGACTGCTCTACGGCGTGCTGTTGGCGACGGTCATGGTCTTCGAACCCCTTGGCTTGTACGGGATCTGGCTACGGATCCGCATCTACTTCATGACCTGGCCGTTCTCGCGATGACCGTGAACAGCCGGTTCCCCAAAGCATCCAGAAGAGAGAGGGAGGGAACAGCCATGGCACGAACCTCAAGAGCGAGCAAGTCATCGGCGCTGCTGCTGACGTTGGCCCTGGTGCTGGCGGCCTGCGGCACCGACGAGGAACCTGACGACACCACCGAGCCCGACGACGCCGAGGAGACCGATCCCGACGACGACAGTGAGGACGCGCAACCGGACGACGACATCGCCCTGCCCGACAGCGACCGCTGTGACGAGACGATCGGTGTGACCGACGACACGATCACGGTGACGGCGATCAGCGACCTGTCCGGACCGATCTCACAGCTCGGCGGCATCGACCACGCCGCCGCCTTCGAGGCCCGCTTCGACGCGGTCAACGAGGCCGGTGGTATCGATGGCTACACGATCGAGGTCGACACCCGAGACGGGCAGTACGACCCGGTCGAGACCGCCACGCAGTACGAACAGGCCCGCACGGAGTCGGCGTTGATCGGCGACGTGCTGACCTCGGGCGGCATGTCCGCCATCGCCGGTGACGTCGCCGATGACTGCATGATCGCGTTCATGGGTGCACCGAACGGGTTCCTGGCCCAGCAGTACGCCACGACCTTCTCGCCGACCACCACGTACGGTCACGAGATCCTCAACACCGTCGAATGGGTGACTGAGGACGAGGAGGCGGGCGACGACATCAACTGGGCGCTCGCGTACCAGGGCGACGCGATGGGCGAGTCCATCCGCGAGGCGGCCGAGTTCGCTGCTGAGCAGCTCGGGTTCGAGTTCGTCGATGAGGTCACCTTCGGTCCGGCGGACGAGGACCTCACCGCGCAGGCGCAGAGCCTGCTGGCCGCCGACGCCGACTACGTGATCTACGGCGGACTTCCGGGGCAGCTCGCCTCCCTGTCCGCGACGGCCCATGCGCAGGACAGCGACATGCAGTTCATCACCCAGACGGGCGGATGGACCCCGTCGATCCTGGAGACCCCGGCCGGCGAGGCGCTCCAGGAGAACGTCCTGGTGTCCACCTCGCTCGGCGCCTGGGGTGAGGACGAGCCGGGGCTCGCCACGATGCGCGAGGACGTCGAGACCCACGCCGACGTCGCCCCCGGCCAGCCGGTGCTCACCGGCTACGCGACGGCGATGGTCGTCGAGGAGGTCCTACGCACGGCCGTGGACAGCGGCGACCTGACGCTGGGTGGGATCTATCGGGCCGCGATGTCGACCGGGTTCGACCCGGAGGGCATCCTGCCACCCCTCGAGTTCGGGCAGTTCGCCGACGAGCCGCGGATCCCGTCGCACGAGAGCCGGGTCCTGCGGCCCAACGCCGATGTCGAGGGCGGCGTCGAGCCGCTGACCGACTACTTCGAGTCGGACCTCAGCGCCGAGTACGTCGAGCCCGCCATCTGATCCCGCGGCCGGGGGACGACTGTCGACGGTCCTCCCCCGGCCGCTCTCGGTCCGGCTGCATCCCGTCAGGAGGACGACATGCAGGTAGGGATCTCGTTCCTCGGCTCGCCGGCGGACGCCTTCACCCTCGCCCGCGAAGCGGAGGCGGCGGGGGCGGACTGCTTCACCGCCGGTGAAGCGGACCACCCGGCGGCGGCCACCGCGCTCGCCGCTGCGCTGGCGACCACTCGGTTGGAGGTTGGCACCACGGTGTCGTTGGCGTTCGCCCGTTCGCCCACGGCCGCGGCGATGGAGGCGTGGGGGCTGGCCTCGGCCGCGCCCGGGCGCTGCTTCTACGGTCTGGGGCCACAGGTCCGCCAGGTGATCGAGCGCCGCTTCTCCGCGGCGTTCGACCCGCCCGTCGCGAGGATGTCGGAGTACGGTGAGATCGTCAGGCGCGTGCTGGCGGCTTGCCGGGGAGAGCAGCCGGAGCCGTTCGAGGGGCGCCTCTACCAGGTCAGCCAGTTCTCCTTCCACGCGGTCGGCGAGCCGGAGATCCCGGCACCACCGCTGTATCTGGGCGCCGTCGGACCGCAGATGACCGCGCTGGCCGCACGCGAGTTCGACGGGTTCGTCGGACACGGCCTGGCCACCCCGGCCTACCTCGAAGAGACCGTGCGCCCCGCGGTGGGCGACCTCCCAGTGACCACCGCGGTGATGGCCTCACTCGGCGATGACCTGGATGCCGCCCGCTACACCGCCCGCCGGCTCGTCGCGTTCTACGGCACGACGCCGGCCTACGAGCCGATCTTCGAGATCGAAGGCCTGGCGGAGCTGCCACCTCGCCTGCGCGCGCTGTTCCGCGAACGGCGGATGGACGAGATGATCGAGCTCGTCGACGACGAGATCGCCGCACGCTTCGTCCTCACCGGCACGCCCGACCGCATCGCCGACCAGCTCGAGCGCTACCGGGGCCTGGCCGACCGGGTCGTGCTCGGCGGCGTCGGCGTGGGCAGTACCCGCGAGCACGTGCTCGACAACACCCGACGCATCATGGAGGTGTGCCGCGCCTACCGGGGACGTCACCCCGCGTGACCGACGTTGCGTGCCCCCGAGCGAGTCGGCACCTTGCCATGGCTTCGCTCACCTGGGCGTGACCGTGGAGACGCACGAGGATGGACACAGCACAGCCCCGCCTCACCGGTGACCTGCCCGTCTCGGTCGGCTTCGCCAACTACCAACCGTCGCTGACGGATGCCGGGGCGCTGCGCGACTTCTGTCAGGCGCTCGAGGATCTCGGCTATGCCGGGGTGCAGTGCCAGGACCACCTGGTCTATCCCTGGGACGAGTCGGCCTACGGCAGCTCCGCCGGCGGCCGCGCCGCCCACTACCCGGGACAGCAGGTCCTGGAGGCCTTCACGTTCCTGGCGACGGCCGCCGGCTGCTCGCAGCACCTGACGCTCGAGACCTCACTGATCGTGCTCCCCCAGCGTCATCCGCTGCTGGTGGCCAAGCAGGCGGCCGCGATCGACCGGCTGTCGGGCGGTCGTCTGCTCCTGGGGGTCGGGCCCGGCTGGCTCCGCGACGAGATGCGCGCGCTCGGCTGGGATCCCGCCACCCGGGGCGAGCGGATGGACGAGGCGTTGGAGATCATCTGCCGGGCCCTGGACGAACCCCGAGTCGGCTACGACGGACGGCACTTCCGTTTCGAGGAGGTGTCGCTCGAGCCACGCCCCACAAGGCCAGCGGACCAGTTGCTGTGGATCGGCGGCGGCGAGGCCAACGGCCTCGGGCCGGCCATGCGCCGGCTCGGTCGGCACGCAGCCGGTTGGCTGGTCAACCCACGGCTGCCCCTCGAGCAGGTGCCGCCAGCGCTGGAGTCGGCACGCGCCGAGGCCCGCGCGGCGGGTCGCGGCGAGGTGGAGTTCGGACTCGACGTCATCATCGTCTTCGACGGCGACGCCTCCGGGCTCGCAGAGGCCCTCGCGGAACGCCGCGAGGTCGGCGCGACCCGTCTGACGGTGCTGCTCGGCGGCGTGCGACCGGCCGCGCACCTCGATGAGCTCATCGGCCGGGCCGCCACGTTCGCCGAGGCGGTCCGGGCGTGACCGCCGTGACGACCTCGCAGCCTCACACCGCCAGTTCGCCGAGGTAACCCGCCTCGAGCAGCTGCCGCGACTCCTGGAGCTCGGCCGCCGTGCCCTCGGCGATGAGCTCGCCCTGGCGCAGCACGTAGCCGCGGTCGCTGATCCCGAGGGCGAGGTGGACGTGCTGCTCGACCAGGAGCACCCCGACCGCCTGCTCGCGCGCGATGCGACGTACGACCGGCAGCAGGTTCTCTACGATCACCGGCGCGAGGCCGAGGCTCATCTCGTCGATCATCAGCGCCCGCGGCCCTCCCGCGAGGGCCCGAGCGAGCGCGAGCATCTGCTGCTCACCTCCGGACAGCAATCCGGAGCGCTGGCTCACACGGTTGGCGAGTGCCGGGAAGTACTCCATCAGTTGCTCGAACGACGGGCCCCCGGAGCGCTGACCCAGCCGGATGTTCTCGCGCACGGTGAGCGAGAAGAACAGGGCACGATCCTCGGGAACGTGTGCGAGGCCCCGCCGCGCGTTGACGTGCGGCTCGCTGGCGGACACCGGCTCACCGAGCACCTCCACCTTGCCCGCAAGCGGGGGCAGGATGCCCGAGATCGCCAGCAGGGTCGTCGTCTTCCCCGCCCCGTTGGGTCCCAGCAAGGAGACGACCTCACCCGCACCGACCTCGAGGTCGAGCTTGTGCAGCACCGCGCTGCCGCCATAGCCGGCCGACAGGCCGGTGGTCCTGATAACCGCGCTCATCGGTCCTCGCCTCCAGGCTCACCAGCCGCCCGCTCTGCGGCAGCCACCTCGGTGTTGTCACCGGACGTACCAAGGTACGCCTCGATCACCCGCGGGTCGCTGCGGATCCGATCCGGTGGCCCCGATGCGATGAGCTCGCCGAACTCCAGCACGAAGATGTGATCGCAGGTGGGCATGACCAGATCCATATCGTGGTCGATCAGGAAGATCGTCGTGCCGTCGGCCGCGACCTCACGCAACAGCTGGCTGAGCCCCTCCTTCTCGTTGCGGTCGAGTCCGGCGCCGGGCTCATCGAGCAGCAGCAGACGGGCGTCGGAGACCATCGCTCTGGCGATGCTGACGGCCTGGCGGTCGCCGTGGGACAGGTGGGCGGGCAGCATGTCCTCGTAGTTCTTCAACCCCACGGCGTCGAGCAGTTCGTCGACCCGCGGGGCGCGCACGTCACGGTTGGGGATGATCACATCGAGGAATATCGTCCACCACTTGGGATCCTCCGCCGAAACCTGCAGGTTCTCACGGACGGTGAGGTCCTCGAACAGCTCCAGCGACTGGAACGTACGGGTCAGTCCGAGCATGGCGCGGCGGTGGACCGAGAGCTGATCGATGCGTTGCCCGAGGAACTCGATCCGACCCTGTGCCGGGGTGTAGCCCATCAACGCGTCGATGAACGTCGTCTTGCCCGCCCCGTTGGGCCCGATCATGCCCACCACGGAACCCGGCGCGATGTCCAGCGAGACGCGCTTGACCGCTGTCAGGCCACCGTAGGACACCGTCAGATCTCGTACCGCGAGCAGTGCCTCGTGGTCGGCGGCCCTGCTCGGGTCGGGCGATACCCCGGCAGTGGTGCTCATGACAGGATCCTCTCGCCGGAGCCGAGGCCGGCAAGTCGCTTGCGTGGGTTGGGGTTCTCCGCGGCCGGATCGAGGCCGTCACGGACCGCACCGGAGATGCCTTGCGGGCTGAGGATCGCGGTGAAGATCAGCGCGAGACCGCTGATCAGGAGCTGGTACTGGCCCACTCCGAGCCACCGGTCGAGCGCCACGAACGCGATCCCGCCGGAGACGATGCCACCACCGACGATCGCCCCCGACACGCTCGAGATCCCGCCGAGCACCGCGGCGGCCAGGAGCGACAGCGAGACGAACACGCCGAAGGACTCGAACGAGATCTGGCCCTGGCGGAAGGCGAGCAGCGCACCCCCGAGACCCGCGATGAACGAGGCGAGCCCGAAGGTGAGCAGCTTGATCCAGGTCACGTTGATGCGTGCGGCCGCGGCCGCACGTTCGTTGGCACGCACCGCCAGCATGCGGCGCCCGGTCGCGCTCTTCCGCAGGTTGACCACGGCAAGTGCCGCCAACGTGAGGATCGTGAGCACGAACAGCCCGAAGGCGACCCGGGGGAAGTCCCCTCCCCCTTGGCCGCCGATACCGAGGTTGAACCCGGCGAAGGTGGGAGATGGGATGCGAGCACCCTCGAACCCCCCCGTGTAGTCCGGGTTGCGGAAGATGAAGGCCTCCACGGCCACCGCGGCACCGAGGGTCACCACCGCGAGGTTGACGCCGCGGACACGAAGAGCGGGGATGCCCACCAGCAATCCGAGCACCCCGGCGACCACGGCACTAAGCGGTGCAGCGACCACCAGTGGCAGCCCCATCTGCATCGAGAACGCGCTCAGCGCAAACCCGGCTGCACCAGCGAAGGTCATCTGCGCGAGCGAGATCTGTCCGAGGAAGCCGGTGAGCACCACCAACGACAGGCACAGGATCGCCCCGATCATGGAGGTGATCAGCGCCAGACGGAGGCCGCCCTCGGTGATGTACAACGCCACGACGGCCACGCCGAGGCCGGCGACGGCGTAGAGCGGGATGTCCTTCGGGCGATTGGCGAAGGGCAGGCGTTCCTGTGAGAGCTCACCACGCATCGGCAACGACCGTCCGGCGACCACCAGCGCGACGATGATCACCAGGAACGGCAGCCCATCACGCAGGCCTGTAGGCAGCCAGTCCACGTCCAGTTGCAGCCGCGTGATGACCGACTGGCCCATGCCGATCAGCAGGCCGGCGGCGGCCGTCGCCCCGAACGAGTTGAACCGCCCGACCAGCGCGGCACCCAGCGCCGGCACGATCGCCAGGGTGTAGGTGACGGGGTCGAGCGCCGTGATGCCGCCGAGCAGCATGCCGGCCAGCCCGGCGATGACCGTGGCGAGCATCCAGTTGACCGCGGCCAGCACGTCCGGGGAGAAGCCGAGTAGCACCGCCCCCTTCTCGTTCTCGGCGGCCGCACGGGTGGCTGTGCCGAAGCGGGTGAAACGGAAGAACGCCCACAACGCCACGGCCATGAGCACCGTCAGCAGCCCCAGTGTGAGCCGGTCCCGAGGCACTTGCACGCCGAGCATCTCGATCGGCTCGGCGGCCAGCACCGGCGCAAAGGACCGGTTCGCCGTGCCGAAGCGCAGAACCACCATGGCCTGCAGGGCGATCATGAAGCCGATCGAGGCGACCACCTTGGCCAGGGTCGGGGCGTAGCGCAGCGGCCGGAAGACGAAGAAGTAGACCATCAGCCCGAGCAGCGCCGCGAGCAGCAACGCCAGGAAGAACGCGACGGGGAACGGCGCCGGACCCCCCAGGCCGATCCGTGTCGGCAGACCGATGACCGGCAGGATGAGCTCGCCGGTGCGGCGCAGTTGGTCGAAGGCGAAGGCGACGTACATCGCCATCGCCCCCTGGGCGAAGTTGATGATGCCCGACCCCTTGTAGCCGAGCACCACGCCCAGGCCAAGCGACGCATACACCGCGCCGGTCCCCATCCCGGCCAGCGCGAATACCAGATAGTCGCCCACCAGTCACCTCGAGTTCGTCGCTTCACCGCACTGCCCCGCTCGGGGCAAACCACATGAGCGCGGCCTACCCGGCGGCCCGGCGGGTGGGGCGGTCGTCGTGCCGCCCCACCCGCTCTCGGATCACCCCTCGGCCTCGATCAGATCGCTGCCGTCGAACCACTCGTCGAACAGGTCGACCGGCTCGCCATCCTGGATCTGCACGATCCGCACCGAGGCGTTGCACACCGACGGTGCGCCTGGGACCTGTTCTCCGTCACAGGTGTAGTTGTCGGTCATGAAGCTCTCGCGGTCCTCGGTCTGACGCAGCGCCTCGATGAGCGACTCGGAAGTGAGCTCGTCGGCGCCGATCTCGGCCATGATCTCGTAGACGTTCATGACGCTGGCGAACGCTGACTGGGAGTAGCTCGAGACCTTGGCGTCCGGCCGGTACTCCTCCATGATCTCGCGGTAGAGCGCAACGTCCTCGTCGTCGGTATCGCTGTAGACGATGTGCTCGGAGTTGAAGTAGGCACCCTCCGCGCCCTCACCGCCGGCTTCGAGCACGTCGATGTCCATGCACGAGCCCGGGTAGACCAACGGCGTGTCCACGCCCAGCGAGGCAGCCGCCTGCATGATGCGCGAGCAACCCTGCGCCGCGAACAGCACCATGATCGCGTCCGGGTCGCCGTCGTTGGCTGCCGACACTGCGGGCGTGAAGTCGGCTGCGGCCGCCTCCTCCGGGATGAGGCTGACCTCGCTGACGCCGAGCGATTCGAGCGGTCCCTGCGAGAAGGTCTCCGCAGCCGCGAGCCCTGCCGGGTTGTCGGTGTAGATGATGCTCACGTGGTCGGCCTCGAGCTCCTCCGCGAGGTAGCGCGCCTGCCCCGGGAAGGCTGCGACGTTGCCGCCGACAAACGAGAACGAGATCTCGGAGGTCAGCTCGGGCGGTAGCAGTGGCACCCCACCGACGTAGGGCACGCCGGCGTCCTCGAAGATCGGGAGCGAGGCCGCCGTCCCGAAGTCCGTGCCGGGCATGATCAGCAGTGGATCCTGCTCCAACAGTGTCGTGGCCGCGCCGGAGGACGACTCCGGTGATCCATCGGTGATCTCGGTCACCAGTTCGATCGGACGCCCTTCGACCCCGCCGAACTCGTCGTTGACGTACTCGACCGCCGCCTCGATCGCCTCACGCTGCTCGGGGAACGAGCCAGCTGGGGTGTCCTCCTGGTTGATGATGCCCATCACGACGGGCTCACCGTCAGCAGCGGCGGCTTCCTCCTCCGGTTCCGCCTCCTCGTCCTCTGGCTCATCCTCGGGCTCATCGTCCTCGACGACCTCCTCGGGTTCGGGGTCGTCGGCGACCTCCTCCTCCTCGACCGTCGTCTCACCGCAGGCCGCCGCGAGCAGTGCGACGAGTCCCAGCAGACTGACCAAACGTACCCTGGCTTCGCTCCTCATGGTCTCTCTCCTCCAGCATCTCCCGGTCCCGCATCGGCGGGATCCTCTGAGGCCGCCTCGTTGCGCGACCCTGACTCCCGGCTAGCTCTCACGGCTCCTTCGTCCTGCGAACGGCGCGCTCAACCGTGCTCCCAACCCCGCACGTAGTGACGCCAGTCGCTCGAAGTACGGTTCCGGATCGACGTAGATGACGAACCAGGCCACGGTGACACCGCCCGCCGTCCCCAGCACCGCGAACAGCACGATCCACACCGACTGCAGGGCCGGGGTGAACTGGCTGACCTGCTGGGCGAGGAACAGGCCGAGACCGGGACCGCCGAACAGCACGAACGGGATCGCCAGCCAGCGCACGACCTCGTGGCCGCTGAGGACCAGGATCGAGAACAGCAGCGACCACCAGCTGTACGCGGTCATGCCGGTCAGCAGCCCGACAGCAGAGCCGACGAGCAGCAACGCGGTCGCCCACAGCGGATGGTCGGTCTCACTGACGAACCATGCCGCGCCGAGCACCGCGTAGGCGAAGATCACCAGCACGGCACCGGGGCCGATCAGGTCGGTCAGCAACCCGGCCGCGGAGAACGCGACGAACGGCAGGGCGACCCACTTCTTCGGTTCCATCATGGCTGTCGCCTTGGACGGGCCGGTCCCGGCGACGCGGCGGGGGGCCTGGCAACGTTGGTACGCTCCGGCGCTGGCCCCGGCTGCTGGGAGGCGCGTCTGTGTCGCACGGCCATCACCATCCGCCCGTCGGCGACCCGGGGCTCGCGGCGACGCTGCACACCGTGGTGACCCGTCTCGAGACCGACTGCTCGGACCAGCCCGCGCGGGAACTCGCACGTGAGCTCGTCGACCGCGCACGGGCGGACGAGAACCCGCGGACCAGGGCACAGGGACGCTCCCTGCACCTGATCCTCGGCCTGCTCGAGCGTGGCGACGAGTCCGCCGCCCGCGACCTGCTCACCAACGAGTTGCACCGCTCGTTCCTCGGTCAGGGACACGTCTAGAAACCTCCACCCACGGTCGGGGCGGCCCGCTGACGGCGTCCTCGCACCCCGGGTCGCACCTCAGTTCGAACCCTCACCATCGCCCTCCCAGAGCCGTTTGAAGTAGTCCGTCTTCAGCGAGGTCCTGGGCAGCGATCCGGCCGGGATGAAACGCACCTCGGCACGGAAGTTGAGCTGTTGGCGGACGCGGTCGGCGATCTGGTCGGCCAACGTCTCACGTTCGTCGCTACCGAGATCGTCGGCCACCTCGATCTCCACCGGGACGGGAGGCGAGACGATCGGTCCGGGGTTGTCGAGCACGATCTGGATATGCCCGGTCGTTCGGGGCGCGAACGAGGCCACGACGTCGCGCACCGCCGAGGGGAAGACGTTGATCCCCCGCACGATCAGCATGTCATCGGTGCGGCCAAGCGTGGTCACCCTCGGCGCGGTCCGGCCGGACGGCACCTCACGCGTCCGCACCAGGACGTGGTCGTGGCTGCGGAACCGGATCATCGGCACGGCCTCACGTTCGACGGCGGTGTAGACCAGCTCGCCGGTCGCGCCGTCCTCGAACGGGATGGGTTCGGCGGTGTCCGGGTCGATCAGCTCGAGATGGATCTCCGCCTGCCCGCAGAAGTGCATGCCGTCACGGTCGTCGGACTCCGCCCACATCGCGCCGGCGAACTCGCCGATGCCCATGACATCTCGGATCTCGCAGCCCCACGCCTCCTCGATCTGCTCACGGACAGCGGGGATCTGCCCGCCCGGCTCCCCTCCGACCATCATCCGCCGAAGTCCGAGCTCACGGGCGGGGATCCCCAGCAGCTGCTCGACGAGCTCGGCCAGGTACACCGCGAAGCTCGGAGTCGCGCCCAGCAGCGTGGTGCCGAGGTCCCGCATCAGCTCCAGGGTGCGCTGGGTTCCGGCCGTCGCCCCGATCGGCAGCGCGGTGGCACCCAGTGACTCGGTGGCCGTGAGGGCCGGGATGCCACCGACGAACATCGACAGGTTGCCCAGCAGGGCGTAGACGTCGTCGTCGCGCATCCCCATCGTGTAGAAGCTGCGCGCCATGATGCGGTTCCAGGTGTCCAGGTCCCTGGCCGTCAGCGCGAAGAAGGTCGGACGACCGGTCGTCCCCGACGAGGCGTGGACGCGGACGACGTCGACGGGGTCGACGGCTAGGTGCCCACCGAACGGCGGGAACCGGTCCTGGCTCTCGCGCTCGACCTCCTTGTCGAAGAAGGGCAGCTGCGCGAGGTCCTCCGGCACACGGACATCAGCCGGCTTCACACCGGCCTCGTCGAAGCGCTCGCGGTAGACCACGGAACGCTCGTAGACCCGCTCGATCTGCCGCTGGGCTTTCTCGAACGTGGCCTGCTGCACCTGCTCCCAGGGCGTCGTCTCGAGTTCGCGGTCGTAGTACGTCCCGTCGGGGGCGGCGGTGGGGGTCATGAGGTGGCTCATACGTCGTACTGCACCGGGACCTCAGCGAAGAGGTCCTGCCAGTGCTGCAACTGCTTGACCTGCTTCATCATGCGTGATCGGTTGCCCTGCACCTGCATCTCGTTGGACATCAGCGCCTTCATGGAGTTGACCTGCTTGGTGTTGATCTTCTTCATGAACTCGTAGTCCGCGGTGGTGATGTACTGCGCGCCATCGAGCACCGGCATGTCCGAGAAGTCCGCAGGCGATGGATACTCCTCGTAGTCCCAGTCGATGATCTTTCCGGCCTCGAAGTGGAACATCCCCAGCCGGTCGGTGTTACCGGGGCAGTTGAGCACGATGTAGCAGTGTTTCTCGTACATCCTCCGGGCGATGCGCTCCATCTTGGGATCAGCGTTGGTCCACTCCACGACCTCTTCGATCCACGCCTTCGTGAAGTACGGGATCGCATCGTTCTTGGTGCTCTGCTTGGACTCGAATGCCATCTGGGTACCTTCCGTCTAGAGATCGCGCGAGCGGATGATGCCGGCCGCCGGAGGTCGGAGGCCGTCCCGCACCTCCACTGGCAGGTAGTCCTCGGAGACCGGCTCCACCGACAGCATCATCCGTCCCGCCGAGCCGTGCGGCCAGAATCCGTACTCCTGAAGCACCCGTTCGGGTGGACGCTTCTTGGCCCACCCCGGCTGCCAGTCGTCGTAGGCCGTCGCACGGGCGATGCGGTTCTCGCGTTCTTCCTTGCGCTTGAGTTCCGTGGCCTCGGCGTCGAACAGCAGGGTCTCCTCGTCGTAGACCACCTGGTAGATGTCGCGCGCGAAGCGGTGGCTGAGCGCATCCTCGCGCAGGTCCTTCATCACCAGGTCGGGGTCACGTTCGAGGACGTCGCCGTACCCCGGACCGCTCGGGGCCGTGCCGATCCAGCAGTCATGGTGGTAGATCTTCTCCTCACCCCAGTTGCTGTGGGTGAACTGCCAGTCGCCCTCGAGCCGCTCGACGGCTTCGTAGATGTCGGTCGGGACCCGCCCCTGCTCGATCAACTCGTCGAGGTTGTTGTCGCGGATGAGCGCGCCGGCCAGTGGTCGGCCCGGGTAGCCGCCGAACAGCCCCGGCGCCATCGGCCGGCCGGAGAAGCCTCCCATCACCACCGCATAGAGCATCGGGGTCCCGCGCACCTGGTAGAGCCCGGTCATCGATCGGCCCCCGCGGAACTTGCCCATCCCCGGTCCGTCACGCCAGAAGCGCGATCGGAAGATGGCGGCGACCGGGTAGTTCTCCTCGATCTGCTCGACATCGAGGTACTCGCCGATCGCGCACCACACGAACCCGGCCGTGTCGAGCCCGTCGTAGTCCCAGCGTGCGCCCTGCCCGATGCCGTTGGGCTGACCCTGGTCCCAGGCTCCGAACTCGACACCCTCGGTGCTCAGGCCCGCGAAGGCGGTGGTCGACGATGTGCCAGGCCACGGAGCCATGACATGGTCGTGGTAGGGCGAGCCGAACTTCATCTTCTCGAACGCCTCGTGTACGAGCGAGATGACCTGCCCCGTCGTGGCCACCCCCAGGGAGGTCGCGTCCTCCTCGTCGGCGTCGAAGAACGAGTCCTTCTGGAACTCGAACGAGAACGGCGTGTAGTAGCCGGTGGTCGCAGGCAGCTCCCAGAACAGGAACTGGTACATGTAACACGCGAACATCGCGACCATCATGTGCGGGTACATGTTGAAGTTGCCGTCCTTGACACGAGGACTGCCGTAGAAGCGCAGGTGCGCCTCGTCACCGCGCTTCTCCACCTCCACCATGCACTGGATCAACCCGTAGCGCTCTGAGCCGGCGTTGTCGAGGAACCCGGTCGAGCGGTAGATGCCATCGTTCATGGCGGCCAGCTTCTTGCGTGCCGCATCGTTGCCCTCGTCGATCATCCGACGCATCGAACCGATGACGAACTCGGTGCCCTTCTTTTCGACGACCTCGTGGAGGCGGCGCTCGAGGATCGAGCACGCCGCGACGCGCGCCTTGACGTCCAACGTCTGCATCCGGGGGTCGCGGATGCGGTTCTCCATCATCTCCATCAGATCCGCTCGCAAGGTGTAGTTCTCCCCGATGCGGATCGGTGAAAGGATCAGCCCCTCGTCGTAGCGGCTCTCCGCGCTCGGTGGGTTGCCACCGGGCTCCATCGCGCCGGTCTCCACCTCATGGGAGGCTGCTGCCACCCAGGCGATCAACTCACCGTCGACGAAGAACGGCATGTAGAGGATCTGGTCGCTGTTGTGGATCCCGCCGTACAGCGCATCGTTGACGTAGAACATGTCCCCTTCGCGGATGCCGACCGATTCCTCGTCGTAGAAGTGACGCATCGTCCACTTCAGCCCGATCGAGGCGTTGATCAGGTGCAGCTGGGTCCCCATGATCCCGACCGCGAGGTCACCGAGCCGGGTGTAGATTCCCACCGCGGCATCGCCAGCCTCGATCATCGGGGACACCCCCATGCGCTGGAAGGTCTGGTAGGCCTCCCAGCACACCAACTCCAGCTTGTTGCGGTAGATCTCGAAGTCGCCGTAGTCGACCTCCTCGAGGGCCCGTCGCTCGCGCTCCGTCGGTGGCTCTGGACGCCAGCGGGTGAGGATCTCGCGGTCGCGGTCGTCACGTTCCATGTCTGCTCCTTGGGCCGCCGGCCCAGATCTACGTCTCCACCCGCTCCATGACCGAGTTGGCGTGCTGGTCGATCCGCAGGCTCCAGCTGGGGTCGACGAGCACCGTGGTGTCCGGTGCTTCCACGACCGCCGGGCCCTCGATGCGGTTGCCCGGCTTCAGCTGACTCAGGTCGTACACGGACGACTCGACCCACCCCTTGGTCGACCCCCAGAAGGTCGGGCGCCGTCCCTTGAGCGCGTCGTCGGGTTCGGGGCCGCTGAGGTCGAAGGTAGGCAGCGGGATGCGCTGGGTCGGGATCACCGACCACAGGATGAACGAGAGGATCTCCACGCCGCCCTTGAGGTAGGTGGCCGCCTTGGAGAAGATGCGCTCGTACTCGCGCGCGAATGCGCGGTAGATCTCCTCGCAGTCCTCGTCGGACTCGACGAACAGCCGCGGCGAGAGGATGCGGGTGTGGTGCGGTTGCAACCCGTAGCGCATCTCGAGCTCTAGGGAGAACTGGACCCGACCCGCGCCCAGATCCTCGGCGTCGCGCAGCGCCTCCTCCTGCAGGCCCCGGACCACGTCGTTGAACTCGTCAGGGTCCCAGAGCCACTCCTTCTCCGAAGGCGAGTAGAGCATCACCTTGACCGACTGTTCGTAGGCCCGTCGGAAGTCGGAGTTGGCGATCCCGTAGGCCGAGAACACCGACGCGAACGGGAAGGAGTAGATCTCCGGTGTCTCCACGTGCGCTCCGTAGCCGCAAGCGTGGGTGGGGCCAGCGCCGCCGAGCGCGAACAGCCGGAACTCACGTGGATCGAACCCCTTGAGGTTGGTCTCCTTGTAGATCTCGTTGCCCATCTGCCCGTCCACGATCCGTCGGACCTGGTAGGCGGCCTCCTCGACCGAGACCTCGAGGGGCTCGGCGAGGTGGCGCCGCACCGCGTCGTGTGCCGCCTCGGCGTTGAGCGGGATCTGTCCCCCGAGGAAGTAGTCGGGGTTGACGTAGCCGAGCACGACGTCGGCGTCGGTCACGGTCGGCTCGTCACCCCCCTGGTCGAAGCAAGCGGGGCCCGGGTTGGAACCGGCCGACTCGGGGCCGACCTCCAGGATGTCGAGCAGATCGTTGTAGCGGGCGATGGACCCGCCGCCGGCACCGATCGAGCGGGTCTCGATCATCGAGATCGACACACGGAACCGGTCGATCATGGGCATCTGCGCGTAGAAGTGATGGCCGCCCTCGTCGTCACTGCCGACGTCGACGACCGTGGAGATGTCGAACGAGGTCCCCCCCATGTCGGTCATGATCGCGTTGGGGAAGCCGTACTGACGCAAGACGTGCTCGCCGCCGATCACCGCGCCAACCGGCCCCGCGTTGTAGGTCTGGACCGCGGTGGTGCGCTCGAGCGGGTTGACCCCTCCGGCATTGTTCGCGAGGAACAGCGAGTGGCCGTAACCGCGCTCGCGCAGCACGGCGGAGAGCTCGGTCAGTTCCTCGGCGAAGGTCCGGTGCAGGTACGCCGAGAGGATCGCCGTCATGCTGCGCTGGTACTCGTTGCGGCGCGGCGCAACCTCGCTGGACAACAGCACCGGTTGGGCCCCGAGGAAGATGTCGGGGAACTCCTCCCGGATGATGTCGCGCACGATCTCCTCGTGCTTGGGGTTCACGTGCCCGAAGTTGAGCGCGACGATGAAGCCTTGAGCTCCCTGATCCACCAGCCGGTGGAGACCCTCGCGGACGTCGTCCTCCCATAGGGGGACGATCACGTCGCCGTCGGTGCCGATGCGCTCACGTACCCCGACGATCATCTCCCGAGGGATCAGTGGCGTCGGTCGACGTCCGCGTGCGATCTCGCGCTTGCGCTCCATCGGCTGGCCGTCGTGCCACTGCGCGCCCCGGCCGATGAAGACGGTGTCTTCGTAGCCGGCCGTGGTGATCAACCCGAGCTTCGGGCCCTTGCGCTCGATCAGCGCGTTCATCGCCAACGTGGTCGCGTAGCGCACCAGGTCGGTCTCGTGCAGCAACTCGTCAGCGCCGACCCCGAGCTTGCCAGCGGCCTCCTCGATGGCCGCGTTGAAGCCGTGGGTCAGCCGGTAGCGGGTGGTCGCCTGCTTCCCCGACGCCTGCCTGCCCTCGTAGCTGACGAAGCAGTCGGTGAAGGTCCCACCGATGTCGACGTTGATCGTGTTGGTCAGGTGCCCGTCGCCCGCTTGGACGTCATCGCCGTCTCCGGTCACCGGGTGCTCGTTCATGCCTGCTCCGCCTTCGCCTTGAGTGCGTCGATGTCGAGCTCGAGATCGTGCGTGGGCGGGTATCCTTCCGGCAGCAACTCGTTCTCGATCATGATCCCGCAACCCGGGCAGTAGAACTCGACGAACACGCCGTAGCCCGGGGACACGCCGAGGTAGAACTCCGTCTTCTCCGGCGGGTAGATCGGCGGCATGATCTCGTCCGGGTCGCGTTCGTAGACGACGCACCCGCGCTTGTAGTTCTCGCGCGCACCGATCAACTCCTGGCCGCATCGGTTGCACAACCACAACTCGCGGTCGGTGTCGATGTCCAGGTACTCGGTGATGTGGACCCGTGACATGCTCAGCCTCCGTGGGGGGTGATGATGCCGGCGTGGTAGCCGTCGACGTGCAACCGGAATCCCTGCGGCACCAACGTGCTGGTGTCCTGCGCTTCGATGACCGCCGGACCCTCGACGTCCATGCCGGGCCGCAGGAGCTCGCGGTCGAAGACCGCGGCCTGCCCCGGCCGTCCACCGAGGAAGACCTCGCGATGGCCCCGCTGCGCGGCGGAGGGATCCACGTCGCCCTCTGGCTCGGGATCGAGCCGGGGTCGGGCGACCGGGACCGAGGCGCGCAGGCGCAGCCACCCAGGCTCGAGGTCGAGCACCTTGTCGACCGCAGCGCGCCAGTTGGACGGCTCCGCATCCAGCTCGGCGTGATCGTCGTCGAGCTCCGCTTCGAGGCGGTAGATGATCTCACGGCCCTCGAGGCCCTCCCCGGCCATGTCGAGCCTGGCGCGCTGCTCGAGCCGCTCGAGCTCGGCGACGATCGCGTCCAGGTCACCGTCGGCCAGCGCCACGTCGTAGATGTGTGTGACGTCCATCGTCGACACCCCGAAGGCCGAGAACACCGCGGACTCCGCGAAGGCGTAGACCCTGGAGATCCCGAGCGCGGCGGCGACATCGGCGCCGAACAGCCCGCCGGCACCTCCGAAGGCGAACAACGCCGCCTGATCGGGGCTCACCTCACCACTTTGGAGCTCCGAGCGCAGATGGGAGGCTGCCCAGTCGACCACGGCCCGGTGCACCTCCCAGGCGATCTCCTCTGCGGATCCGTCTCCCAAGCCGGAGAGGGCGTTGCGGGCGCGTTCGGGATCGAGCCGGCGCCGCCCGCCGAGGTAGTTGTCGGGGTCGAGGGTGCCGAGCACCACGTGTGCATCGGTGGGCGTCGGCTGGGTACCTCCGAGCCCGTAGCAGGCCGGTCCGGGGGCGGCACCCATCGACTGGGGGCCGACCTGGAACCCGTCGCGACGTCCGCTGATCACCGAACTGCCCCCGCAGCCGAAGGCACCGACCCGGACCAGCGGCGTCCAGACCGGCACACCTTCGATGTGCGGATCCAGGTCGAACGGCACCTGATGATCCCTCACGACCGAGTAGTCGGTCGACGTGCCGCCCATGTCGATGGTCAGGGCCAGCGGGAGCTCGTAGCGCTCGGCCATGATGGCGGCGCCGTGCACCCCACCGGCCGGACCACAGTTGTACTGCTCGATGGCACGGGTCTTGGCCACCCGCGCCACCCCACCCGAACCGTGGACGATCAGCAGCGGCTGCCGCAACCCACGGGAGCGCACGTCCTCGTCGGCCTTGTACAGCGCCCGCACCAGTTCGGGGTGCAGATAGGCGTTGACCACGGCGGTGTTCGTCCGCCGCCCGTCGTCCTCGCGGAGACTGACCTCGGTCGCAGGCAGGCAGGGCACCGCACCCAGGTAGTGGCGCGGATAGGCACGTTCGTAGATGCGCTTGACCCCGAACTCGGTGTCGGGCTCGCGGTCACCGCCAGCCAGGCTGACCACGAGCACCCGCGCGCCGCCCTCGAGCAGGCCACGCAGCGACGAGCGGACCGACTGCTCGTCCCCCGGCTCGGCCAGCGAGGTGACCAGTTCGCGCTCGACCAGGCCCAGCTCGTAGAGCCGCTGCCCGTCAGCGTAGAGGTCGTCCTCGTGGCCGGGCGAGACGGCCACCCCGATCGTCGGTCCCTTGTGCTCGATCATCGCGTTGGTCGCGATGGTCGAGGCGAACCGTAGGATCTCCGTCTCGAGCAGCATCGCCTGGAGGCTGTTGAACCCAAGCTCCGCGGCGGCAGCCTCGACGCAGTCGAGGAAGCACTCGGTGAAGTCGTGCGGGGTCGTCTCCACCTTGACGCGGACCGAGCGACCCTCGCGGGTGAAGTGCCCGTCCGTGAATGTGCCGCCCGTATCGATGCTCCCGATGACGCTCACCGCGTCCTCCTCCGTGCCTGCCTGGCACACCTGTCGACGACAGGGGACGTCCGGTCACGGCACCGCCCCGCGGGCACCACCCGCCGTCGGCGTACCTCCGCCGACGTAGCGTGGCCTCCCACGTGCAGGTACAGCACCGGATTCCCTGCCCCTTTCCGGATTCCCTGCCACTTCTGTGACCTGTGGTCTCCCGGCCGCGACGTCTCCCAACGTCTCCCAGTACGACCGGGCGGCACGCTAGCAGCACCTGAACCTTTACGTCCACAGTTAGACTCGATATTCTCGACCTGGATCCGGCAGGGAGCAGTCGCTGCAGCGTTGCCGCATCCGATGAGGCCGGCTTGCGGCATCCTCGTACGCCGGCGCGGGAGCGACTCGAGCGGAGGACGGCCCATGCAGAGTGCGGATCTGGTCAAGACCGCGCTACACGGCGGAGAGCCGGCCCGCCCGCCCTACATCCCGGTGCTCGGATCGATCGTCGCCCACCTCGGCCAGTTGCCCGGCCCGCTCTACGACTCCGACCCGCAGCGGCAGGCACGTGCGCTGGTCGAGACCGCCACGGCGCTGCACGCCGACGCGGTCACCGTCGGACTCGGGGCGCCGGGTGACACCGGGCTGGAGGTGCTGCGCCGGGTCAGACCACTGCTGGGCGGACGCGCGGCCGCGGGCGTCGTCTGCTCGGTCGACATCGCACTGGCTCGAGCCTTCTGCGAGAGCGAGGTGGACGTGCTGATCGTGGCTCCCGACGAGGCAGCGGAGCCGGCCCGCCTGCGCAGCCTCGGCAACGCCTGCCGCTTCTACCGCGTTCCCGTGGTCTATCTGCCTCCCGACCCGACCGAACCCGCCGAGGTCGTCTCGACCATCGAAGCGGCGGGGCTGGCAGGGGCGATCCTCTCCGAGCCCGAGGGTGTGGAGTCCGGGGTCGTCGGCGGGGGCCTCAACAAGCACCACCTCGGTGACCAGAGCTTGCCCGCGCCCGTCCGACGCCACGGGTTTTTCTGGTCGTTCGCAGGTGAGGTACCCACCGAGCACCCCGCCGAGGCGCTCGCTGGGCTCGGCCAGCGCCTCCAGGCGACCTGAGGGCACCGGTCGCGGACCGTCCCGCACACCGGCGCCGACCGGGCCGGTGTCACCGACGGTGACCGCGTCGGTCCATCAGCCCCGCGACGGCCGCGTGCAGGTCGGACACCGCACCGGCCAGCCCGTCGTTCGGCTCGCCACCGTCGTCGGGCGCGGGGATGAGGTAGGCGTTGACGCGATCGAGCCCAGCGTCGAGATACGCGGCGAGTCGGGCGGCGCAATCCTCGATCGTACCGACTGCCCCGGCAGCGGCCAGCAGGTGATCATCGACCGCCGCGACGGCTCCCGTCCGGTCACCGGAACGCCACCGACGGGCGACCCGGTCGGCCGTCGGTCCGATCCCCAGCCGGTGCAGGTGACGGCGGTAGACCTCGACCTGCGCGTAGCTGGCGGCCAGGCCGGCCAGCAGGCGACGCCCGGCCTCATGCGACCGTCCGGCCCCGGTCAGGACCAGCGGCACCGTGAGGCTCACCTCCGGGGCGGCCTCACGGCCCGCCGCCTCGGCAGCGAGCCGGATCCGGCGCGCCGCTGCACCGGCCCCGTCCGGGCACACCATGTTGAGGATCGCCCCGTCGGCCGAGCGCCCGGCGAGCTCCGCCGTCCGCGGTCCGAGGCTTGCCAGGTGGATCGGGACGTGCCCCACGGTGGGGATGCCGAGTCGGAAGCCGTGGGTCGACAGCGTCTGCCCGTCCTCGTCGGTCCGCTCCCCGGCCAGGATGCGTGGCACCACCGCCAGCGTCTCGGCCAGCCGCGTGTAGGGACGGTCGAACGCCAGGCCCATCCACCGACGGGTGATCGGCTCCGAGGAGCTGCCCAGCCCCAGCACGAACCGACCTGCCGCCAGGTCCTGGACGGTCGCGGCACCCATAGCCAGCAGCGCGGGCGGCCGGGTGTAGACCGAGGCGATCGCCGTCACGATCCGGGCGCGCTGGGTGACCTGTGCCAGAGCTGCAGCGCTGGCGAACAACTCCCAGTCGTTGCGCTCGGCCACGGAGATCGCACCGTAGCCGAGCTCGTCAGCCAGCCGCGCGAGCCGCAGCGAGGCGGACAGGCTCGTGCCCTCGGCGGGCAGGGCGAGGCCGAGTCCCGGCAGCGACGTCACCACGGCGCGCCCCCGAGGAAGCGAGACCCCGTGGCCCTGGGCGGCACGGCTGCGGCCCTCATTCGATGTAGCGCACGAGGTTGAGGTGGCGCATCCGTGCGAGCAGGCAGCCGTCCTGCGACCACACGGTGCCCGACTGCTCGAGGTAGCCGCCCGCCGCGAACTCCGAGCTCAGATGGGCGAGATACCAGGCGTCGGGTCCAGGATCGGCCGGCAGCGGCACCCGGAAGGTCAGCTGCAGCTCGATCGTCGGTGCGATCAGTCGGCGCGTCTCGCGCGCCATGATCGGTGGCATGAACGCATCCGCCAGGAACGCGATGAGCGAGGCGTCGAGTGCCGTCGGCTCGCTCATACGTGCCCAGCCCGCCGTCTCGACCACGTCCAGGCCCGCGAACGGTTCGCCGTTGAGCGCCGCACGCAGCTCGTACCTGTCGAGGATCGGCAGGTGGTGCCACTCGTCCGGCCGCCAGGGCGCGCAGTCCTGCGGCGGAGCGACCTGCGGCATCCGCCGGTCGACGAACGCCGGTCCGTGCCGGGGCGCGGCCACGGCCCCGTGCGCCCGCGCGACCTGCCGGCCCTCCTGCACGAGCGACGCGGTCACCGAGGTCAGCGACGAGCCCGCACGCTCAACGGTCGTGACCACCTCGGCGGCCCCGGGCTGGGGTCGCTCCAGGAAGCTGACCGACACGGTCAGCGGGGACTGATCGGACGTGGCGCCGACCGTCTCCAGCGCACGGGTCAGGATCGCCGCCACGTAGCCGCCGAAGAAACCGAAGTTCCCCTGCCAGCGCGGATCGAGCTCGGTAGCCCACCTGCCCGCGCCGTCGGCGGCGTGGACCATCGACGTCAGGGACGTGGCGGCGGTCAGATCGGCGGGCACACGGCCTCCTCCGGGACGAGTGTGGACATGGATGCGCGAGGTTGGACGAGCGGAGACGGCCACCTCACTGCGGCGAGCCCTCCAGGTGCGCGGCGTCGTTGAGCCGGTCAAGGACGATCGCGCGTTCACGCACCCGCACCACCGTCAGGGACGTGTGCCTCGGGTAGAAGAAGAACTCACCGTCGAGCTCGAGGATCTGCGAGACGAAGGCGTTGATGAACCCGCCGTGGCTGACGACCACGACGGTCGACGCCGAGGTCGCGGCCAACGCCCGGTGGACGCCGGCGAACGCGTGCGGGCGGAAGGGCCCATCGGGCTCGGCCCAGCGGAACCGCGGCACGACGTCGGGCCCCTCGGTCAGCACGACCGGGACGGGGGCACCGAGCCCGCCGACCTCGGCGACGCCGTCCTCGACGATCGGCGCCACTCCCAGCCGCTCGGCGACCACCTCCCCGGTCTCGGCCGCCCGTCTCCGCGGGCTGACCACGACCGCGGTGTCACCCGTCTCGACGAGCCCGACGAGCCGGTCGGCGAGCAACCGTGCCTGACGACGGCCCTCCTCGCCGAGCGCGGGGTCGTAGGGTCCACCGGCGACCGGCACCGGCTTGGCGTGCCGGACCAGCATCACGCGCCGGTGCGGCCCGTCGAAGCGGTAGGCGGCGTCGAGCCGTGCCACGGTCGCACGCACCCCGCCGCGTGTCGGGCCCTCGCCCGGCGCGACGGACTCGTCGCGATCGTCAGCGTTCACCCGCCTGGCCATGCATCCTCCCTCCGGCGCGCGGCCGCCGTCGACCGCCGCATCGACGTCGGTGCCCGCCACCACGATGGACCGGCTCCCCGCCCGCCCGGACGGTTCACTATCGTACGTTGCACGTCAGGTCGAAGGAAACGTGTCGTGTCGAGCCGGCTGGGAGCACCGTGATGGACCTGACCGCCCTCACCGGGGATCTACCGGTGTCCGTGGGCTACGTGAACTACCAGCCCTGCCTCGCCGATCTCGGGGCGCTACGCGCCTTCTGCGAAGCGATCGAGGAGCTCGGCTACGCCGGGGTGCAGTGCCAGGACCACCTGGCCTACCCCTGGGATCCCGATGCCTACCACTACGCGGCGGGCGGGCGCGTGGCCCATCACCCCGGGCAACCGGTGATGGAGGCGATGACCTTCCTCGCGGTCGCGGCCGGCTGCTCCCGGTCGCTCGCGCTCGAGACCTCGGTCATCGTGCTCCCGCAGCGCCATCCGCTGGAGCTCGCGAAGCAGGCGGCCGCGCTCGACCGGCTCTCCGGCGGTCGGCTGCTGCTCGGTGTCGGCCCGGGGTGGTTGCGGGCGGAGATGGCGGCGCTCGGCTGGGACCCGCGCACCCGCGGGCAGCGCATGGACGAGGCGCTCGGGATCCTGGAGCAGGCGTTCGACGAGCCGCGTGTCAGCGCCGAAGGTGAGCACTTCCGCTTCGACGCCGTCTCGCTCGAACCTCGCCCCACACGCCCGGCCACCGACCTGCTGTGGATCGGGGGCGGCGAGGCGGGCGGCTTCGATGCCGCCGTCAGGAGGCTGGGACGGCACGGCAGCGGATGGCTGGTCAACCCCCGCTTGCCGTTCGAACGGATCCCGGAGGGGCTCGAACTGGCACGCCAGGAGGCTTCCACCCACGGCCGAGGTGACGTCGACTTCGGCGTCGACCTCATCCTGCACACCGACGACGACCTCGCCCGCCTACCCGCGGCGGTCGATCGCCGCCGCCAGGCGGGCGCGACCCGCCTGACCGTGATGCTCGGCGGCCTCGAGCCGGCGGGCAGCGTCGACGAACTCATCCGCCGCGCACACCAGGTGGCCGACGCCCTGAGGGTCGCGTGACCGATCAGTTCGCCGCCGCAGCCCGGGCGCTGGCCGCCACCGACCGGGGGGTCGTCAGCCTGACCGGAGCTGGCGTGTCCCTGGCCTCCGGCATCCCGACCTTCCGCAGCGACGACGGGCTGTGGAACCGCTACGACCCGGTGGAGTACGGCCACATCGAGGCCTTCAAGCGCGACCCCGAGAAGGTGTGGCGCATGCTCTTCGACCTCGACGAGATCCTCGAGCAGGCACGACCGAACGCTGCCCATCGGGCGATCGCCGAGCTCGAGCAGCTCGGGGTCGTCACCCACGTGCTGACCCAGAACGCGGACGGCCTGCATCAGCGGGCCGGCAGCACCCACGTCGTCGAGCTCCACGGCTCCAACCGCACGCTGGTCTGCCTGACGTGCGATCATCGCCGCACGCGCGAGGAGGTCCGCGGGACGCTGACCGCCCGAACCGCACCCCGCTGCACCACGTGCGAGGAGGTACTCAAACCGGACGCGGTGTTCTTCGGCGAGCCACTGCCCCGACAGGCCCTGCGTGACGCGCACGACGCGGTCGAGCGGTGCTCCACGCTGCTGGTGGTGGGCACCTCGGCGGAGGTCTACCCGGTCGCGGACCTGCCCCAGCTGGCCCGGGTCGCCGGAGCGACGATCGTGGAGGTCAACCCCGAGCCCGTCCTACCCGCCGACCACCGGCTCGCCGGCCCGGCCGAGGAGCTGCTCCCCCAGCTCGTCGCGCGCATCCGCGACACCGAGCCTCACCATGAGGAACCCAGATGAACAGCAGACAGGACGACGATCTCGCCCGGTGGCGACGGTCGAGCGAGCGGGTCGAGCAGCGCAGCCCGGCGCCGCCCTGGAACCGCCGGACCGACGGCGGCATCGAGGTGGCGCCCGTCTACACCCCGCGCGACTGGCCGGGCTCGGCGGAGACGGTCGCCGAACGGGTCGGCCTGCCGGGATCACCGCCGTACACCCGTGGCGTCTTCCCGACCGGCCACCGCAACATCGCCTGGCAGACCCAGCAGATCGTCGGCTGGGGCACCGCGGAGGAGACGGCCGAGCGTCTGGCCTACCTCATCTCGCAGGGCCAGCAGGGTCACCGCGGCGCCGTGCTCAACGTCGTCCACGACCAGCCGACCCTCGCCGGGCTCGACTCCGACCATCCCCTCGCCGCGGGGCAGGTCGGCAAGGGCGGTGTGGCCATCGACTCCCTGGGCGACATGCAGACCCTGACCGAGGCGTTCGACCCGCAGGACACGTTCCTGTCGATCGTGGCCATGGGCACCGCCCCGGTGCTCCTCGCGATGTACCAGGAGACCAGTGCGCGCAGGGGCACGGCCGGCGAGGAGCTCGCCGGGGTGATGCTCAACGATCCGCTGACCTCCTTCTGGGGCGCGCGCACCCACATCCTGCCCGTGCGACCCTCGGTGCGGCTCGTGACCGACGTGATCGAGTTGTGCCAACGCGAGCTGCCACGGTGGAACCCGATCGGCGTGTCCGGCTACCACGCGCGCGAGGCCGGCGCCACCCCGGTGCAGGAGCTCGCGTTCACCCTCGCGGCCGGGCTGGCCTACGTCGAGGCCGGCGTGGCCCGCGGCCTCGATCCCAACGACTTCGCCCGCCGGTTCAGTTTCTTCTTCGAGGTCAACAACGACTTCTTCGAGGAGATCGCCAAGCTGCGGGCAGCGCGCCGCATGTGGGCTGAGGAACTGAGCCGCCGGTTCGACGTCCGTGACCCCACCGCCCTGGCGCTGCGGTTCCACGTGCAGACCGCCGGCTCGTCCTGCACGGCGCAGGAGCCCGAGAACAACATCGTCCGAACCGCGGTGCAGGCGTTGGCCGGTGTCCTCGCATCGACCAACGGCCTGCACACCAACGCCATGGACGAGGCGCTGGCGATCCCGACGGAGACCTCGGCACGGATCGCGCTTCGGACCCAGCAGCTGCTGCGGGAGGAGCTCGGGGTGACGCGGGTCGCCGACCCGTTGGGTGGCTCGTGGTTCGTGGAGGCGCTCACCGACGAGGTCGAGGAGCGGGCCCGTGCGCTGATCGGCGAACTCGAGAGCCAAGGGGAAACGCTGCTCGACGCGATCGAGCGTGCAGTGGCGGACGACTGGGTCAACCAGCAGATCCGTGACGAGGCCTGGCGCAGCCAGCAGCTGATCGAGTCCGGCGAGCGACCCGTGGTCGGGGTCAACCGCCACGTTGACCCCGACGCTGAGCTCCGCATCGAGCTTTTCGAGGCCGACGAGCGGCTCGAGAACAAGCAGCTGCGTCGCCTCGAGCACTGGCGCGCGGACCGCGACACCGCGGCCAGCAACGCCGCACTCGACTCGCTGCGACGCACCTGTGAAACCGACGACAACCTCATGCTCCCGCTGCGTGACGCGGTCGCCGCCGGCGCAACGATGGGCGAGGTCTGTGATCGCCTGCGCGACGCGTTCGGTGACGCCCAGGGGGTGTCCCGGTGAGCGACGTATCTGCTCCGACGAACGCCACGCCCATCATCGACGCGTGGATCAACCCGAACGTCCCGACCGCAGCCCGGGTCTGGCACGAGCAGGAGCACCCCAGCGACGTCGCCGCGCGGGTGTTCGACGCCACCGAGCGCATCGGGACCGGCGTGTCGATCGAGGAGACCATCGAACAGATGGCGGCGGCTGGCGTGGACCGCGGCGTGCTGTCGTCGATGAAGGAGTACTCGCCGTACCCCGATGTGCTGCGCTTCCACGAGCTGGTGGCGGGAGTCGTCGCTGAGCACCCGGATCGCTTCATCGCCGCCGGTGGCGTGGATCCGGTCCGCGACGGGGTCATGGGCGCGGTGCGCATGGCGCGCCGGCTCATCGAGGAGCTGGACTTCAGGGCGATCAAGCTCATGCCCTCGATCGTCGGCCGGCCACCGAACGACGCCACGTACTACCCGCTGTACTCACTGTGCTGCGAACTCGACGTGCCGGTGACGATCAACGTGGGCTTTCCCGGCCCGCGCACGCCGGCCGAGCCGCAGCGCCCGCTCCACATCGATGAGGTCTGCCGGACCTTCCCCGAGCTCAAGGTCGTGATGACCCACCTGGGCTGGCCGTGGCACCTCGAGGTGATCGCGCTGCTCCTGAAGTACGAGCAGCTGTTCCTCATGACCTCGGCCTGGGCACCCAAGCACTACCCGTCAGAGCTCGTCCGCCACATCGCCACCCGAGGCCGAGGACGCGTGATGTTCGCGACCGACTACCCGCTGCTGTCGTTCGAACGTTGCGCCAGCGAGGCCCGGGCGCTGCCGCTCGAGGACGAGGCGATGGCGGCCTTCCTGCACGGCACCGCCACGGAGGTGTTCGCATGGTGAGCCGTCCGCCGCTGCGGGTCCTGGTCGGCAAGGCCGGGCTCGACAAGCACGATCGCGGGGCGCGGATCGTCGCACGCGCGCTTCGCGACGCCGGCTACGAGGTGGTCTACCTCCCGGCCGGGCGCATGCCTGCCGAGATCGCCGAGGTGGCCGTCGACGAGGACGTCGCGGCGATCGGGTTGTCGGTGCTCTCCGGTGCGCACCGACGCGTGTTCGCCGATCTGGTGGCCGAGCTTGCCGCCCGCGACGCCGACGACATCCGGGTCTTCGCGGGCGGCACGATCCCGCCGGCCGACACCGCCGAACTCGAACAGCTGGGCGTCGTCGAGGTGTTCGGTCCCGGCGCCACCACCGAGCGGATCGTGGCGGCGTTCGATCAGGCGCTGCGCCAGCAGGGAGCCGGACGATGACGGGTCCGGACGACCGGCTCGCGTTCGCGCAGCGGTGGTGCGAACTGTGGGAGCGTGACTACGCACGGATGGTGCGCGAGTGCTACCACGATGAGGTGGAGCTGGTCCACGCCGGCTGGGGTGAACTCGGACGACTGCACGGTGCCGAAGCACTGCTGGCCACAGAACACCGCCTCAAGCAGCTCATCCCCGACCACCGCAACACCGTCCTGCGCGTCGTCGATGGACACGAATGGACGGTCGTCGAGAGCCTGATCACCGGCACCTCGCCCGACGACCCGCAGCGGATGGCGTGTCCGGCCGTGGTGTGGTGGCGCTTCGCCGAGGACGGGCGGATCTCCCACGAGACGGCCTACTGGGAGTGGTCCCGGCGACGCCCGGACGATGGCACGGTGCAGGGGGCGTTGCCGGATGGCGCCGGGGGGCCACGCTCCACACGGTCCGCCGCGACGCTTGCCGAGCGGCTGGCCGAGCTGTGGACCCACGATCCCGAGCGGATGGTCAGCGAGCTCTACGCGCCCGACTGCCGCTTCGAACAGCTGGGCGCCGGTCCGGACGGGGTCCTCGAGGGCCACGACGCACTGCTCGAGGCCGAACGCGCGCTGCTCGAGGTCCTCCCGCGGCCCCACCGACGCATGACCATCGAGCACGTGGCCGTCGATGGCGCGGTCATCGCGGTCGCCTTCACCATCGAGGGCGCCGTTCGTGGCACCACACCCCTGGAGCCGAGCCCCGGCACGGTGGTGCTGACCCTCGACGAGGACGATCGGATCCGCTCAGACCGCGCCTACTGGCGCTTGCGTCGTACGCGGAAGGCCTCGGCCTGAACGCACCGAGCCGCCGAACACCCACGACCGCGCCGCCGGGGCCCCTCGGCGTGATGCCGGAACCCGGCCGCCGGCTGCGACCGCTGTCGATCGTCGGTGACCTCGTCGCCGACGGTGCCACGGTCGCCATCGGGGGCACCTGGACCTCGGCTCGGCCGATGGCGGCGGTCCGCGAGCTGGTCCGTGCCGGTCGGAGACAGCTGACGGTGGTGTCGCTGACCGGCAGCCTCGAGCTCGACCTGCTCGTCGGCGCGGACGTCGCCCGACGGGTGGTGTTCTGCTTCGCCAGCCTCGGCCCGTTCGGGCTCGCACCGCGCTTCCGGGCCGCGGCCGAGTCGGGACGGATCGAGCTGGACGAACACACCGGCCATGGGCTGACAGTGGCCCTGGAGGCGGCCTCGCGGGGGCTGGACTTCCTGCCGTTCCACGGCCCGGTGGGAACCGCCCTGGCGGCGCGGTACCCGACGGTCACCTCCCCCGTGACCGGCGAGCCGGTGGAGGTCAGCGCGGCGCTGCCCGTGGACGTGGCCCTTCTCCATGCTGAGGCCGCCACGCCGGACGGCCATGTGCTGCTGACCAGATCCGTCGGCCTCGACGTGGTCACGGCCCGAGCCGCCGATCGCGTCGTGGTGACGACCGAGCGGGTGGTCGACCGGCTTCCCGAACCCGCAGGCGCCCGCTACCTCTCCCCCGCGGAGGTGCATGCGGTCGTCGAGACGCCGTGGGGCGCCCATCCGTTGGCCTGCGCGCCGCACTACGGCCTGGACTGGCGATGCCTGCTCGACTACAGCCGGCGGGCCGCGACCACCGACGGCTTCACCGACTGGCTGGCCGAGGACGTCCTCGTCGACGAATCGCAGCGGCGCGATCGGATCGATGACGACCGCCGTCGTCGACTGCGCTCCAGCGGCGCCGGCGGCTCGCGGCGGCCACCGGCCCCAACGCCGGCGGTGACGGCGCTCCACGTTTCCGCAGACGCTCCTCCGAGCCCGGTGGAGCGGATCGTGGTCTGTCTGGCGGAGATGCTCGCGGACGGCGACACCGCTGTGCTCGGCTCGTTCACCCCGATCGGCTACGCCGCGGTCCTGCTGGCCCGGCGCACCCACGCGCCCGGCGTCGACTTCAACGCCTACGGCTTCGGCGGCACCGACATCGGGTGGCTCGGCCACCTCGGTGTCGAGGGGCGCGCGGTGACCAGCGGTTACGGGCCGGTGTCGACCGAGGAGCTGGTCGGTGCCCTGCGGTTCCGCGGACGGCTCGCCTTCGAGCCGGTCCGCCCCGTCCAGATCGACGGCGACGGCGCCCTGAACCTTCGCGAGCTCAAGGGGCCCGGGGGCGGGCGGGTCCGGCTTCCCGGCACCGCAGGCGCTGCCGAGGTCCTCGAGCTGCACCGCCGACCCGTCGCCTACCTGCCCGACCACAGCCGACGGACCTGCGTGCCGAGCGTCGACGACGCGAGCCTTCGGGCCCACCTGCCGCACGCGTCCCGTTCGGCCTTCCGACTGGTCTCCGATCTGGCGGTGCTCGAGTTCACGGCTGCGGGTTGGCAGGTGGTCTCGCGCCATCCCGGTGTGGATGCCGAAGCACTGGTCGAGGCCACCGGCTTCACCATCTCGGGTGCCGAGGCAGCACCGACCACGCCCGAGCCCGACCGCGACGTCGTCGAGGTGCTGCGCACCGAGGTGGATCCGCTGGCGCTCACCGAGCTGGAACGGTTCGGCGGTCGACAGCGGATCGAGCAGCTCAGCAAGAAGCTCGAGACCGAGGAACGACTGCTGCTGGGAGGATGATGGAGCTCAACGAAGCGCTGTACACGACCCGGGCGATGCGACGGATGCGTCCGGATCCGATCCCCCAGGAGGTCGAGGCACGCATCCTGGATGCCGCGATCCGCGCACCCAGCGGAGGCAACAGCCAGCAGTGGCGGTTCGTGCTCGTCGATGACGGGCAGACCAAGGCCCAACTCGGCCCGTGGTACCGCCAGCACGTGGCCTGGGCCTGGGACACCATCTACCGGGATCGGCTCGACGTCGCACGGGACGATCCCGACGACCCGGACAACGCGGCACTGTTGCGGATGCAACGCTCGGTCTCGCACTTGGCCGACAACTTCGAGCAGACGCCGCTGCTGATGCTGCCGTTCGTCCGCTCCGACGTCGCCGGGGAATCGATCTTCCCCGCGG
Source organism: Nitriliruptoraceae bacterium (assembly GCA_007121785.1). Taxonomy (GTDB): domain Bacteria; phylum Actinomycetota; class Nitriliruptoria; order Nitriliruptorales; family Nitriliruptoraceae; genus SKTG01. Next base: position 23,319 of record SKJX01000070.1, on the reverse strand, counting down.
TGTGGAGCGCGATGCTGGCCGCACGCGCGGACGGTGTCGGTAGCGCCCTGACGACGCTGCTCAACCGCAGCCAGGACGAGGTGGCACAGCTGCTCGGCGTCCCGCCGGACCGGGGTTGGCGTCTGGCCTGCTGCGTCGCGTTCGGGTACCCGCGGGGGCGGTGGGGGCTGGCCGTGCGTCGACCGGCGCACGAAGTGGCGGCCCGCAACCGCTGGGATGAGCCGCTCGGCTACGAGATCCCCGAGCCGCTGTGGTGACGGGCTGACCGGACCTCTACCGCGCCCCGGGGGCGACGCCTAGGGCGGCGACCGGTCGGGGGCCGGTGTTCACATCACCACCACGGTGCGCCCGACGGAGCGGCGATCGCCCAGGAACCGGTGTGCCTCGACCGACTGGTCGCGGGTGAACACCCCTCCGACGGCGGGCTGCAGCTGTCCCGACTCGAGCGCCTCCATCAAGCGTTCACCGATCGGCTCGATCAGCTCCGGATGGTGCTGGGCCCATAGGCCGAGCGTGAACCCGCCGACCAGGATGCCCTTCTCGAACAGCGTGTGGAGCCGGAAGCGCTTGCTGCTACTACCGGCGCTGGCACCGACGCTGATGAGGCGCCCGAGCGGCGCGATGCAGTCGAAGCTCGCACCGAGCACGTCACCGCCGACCGACTCGAGGATGAGGTCGACGCCGCGCCCGTCGGTCGCCTCCAGCGCCGCCGGCACGAAGTCGTGCGTGCGGTAGTTGACCAGGACATCAGCACCCCACGACCGCACCCGCTCCAGCTTGTCATCGCTGCCGGCGGTGGCGATGATCGTGCCGGCCCCGTAGTAGCGGGCGAGCTGCACCGCCGCACTGCCGTAGCCGCCCGCGGCCGCATGGACGAGTACGGCCTCACCCGCCTGCAACCGGCCGAGGTCAACGATGGCAGCGTCGGCGGTCAGGTACGGCGCGGCCAGCCCGGCAGCCTCTTCGTCGGAGAGCCCCTCCGGCACCGGGTAGAACCACTTGGCCGGTGCCGTGGCAAGCTCCGCCGCGGCGCCGTTACGGCCGAGGAAGCCGAAGACGCGCGTACCGTCGGGAGGGCCGTCGGTACCCGGCCCGCGACCGACGCCCTCGCCAACCAGGTCGTGACCGCTGACGAAGGGCGCCTCGGGGCCGCCGGGGTAGCGACCGGCGCGCTGGAGCAGATCAGCCCAGTTGATCGCGAAAGCGCGGACCCGGATGAGCAGCTCACCGGCGGCCGGCTCGGGCTCGGGCACGTCCTCCCACTGCAGCACATCCGGCTCGCCGTACTCGGTGACGACCAGACCCTTCACGGCATCGCTCCTCGTGTCGCCGACCTGCCGGCTGCGCACGGTCGGTCGGGATCGACCGCATCCGCACCACCGGGCGGATACTACTCCTCGCAGCACACGATATGCATCTTCACGTAAGATGCTGGATCGGCAGGGAGAGCCACCGGCCCATCCGGGCGACGACGGGCTCCGACCACAGGGAGATGCGCGTGAACCTGGTCCACGCTCTCGAGCGGCACGCAGCAGAGCGACCCGATCATCCGGCCTTGGTCTTCGAGGAGCACACCTGGACCTACGGCGAGCTCGACGCCGAGATCAGCCGCCTGGCCAGCGGCTTGGCCGACCTCGGCGTCGACCGGGGCGACCGCGTCGGCGTCATGCTGCCGAACTGGCCGCAGTTCCACATGGCCTCCCACGCGGCGTGGAAGCTCGGGGCGGCGCAGGTCCCGATCAACGTCATGCTCCAGCGCGACGAGGTCGCCTACCTGTTGGGGGACTCGGGCACCAAGGTGGTGTTCGCCGACCCAGGATCGACCGAGCGCATCCTGGCCGTCCGTGAGCAGCTGCCGGACCTGCTGCACGTCGTCACCGTCGGCGCGCCCCCGCCCGCGGGCGCCCTCGGCGTCGATGAGCTCACCCACGGCGGCGGTCGCCGGATGACCGGCCCCGACCTCGATGAGGACGAGCTCGCGGTGCTGGCCTATACGTCGGGGACGACCGGCTACCCCAAGGGCAGCATGCTCGGCCACTACCACGTGGAACTGTCGATGGCCCGACTGCGGGACAAGCTGGGCCTCGACCGCGACGACAACGTCCTCCAGGTCCTGCCCTGCTTCCACTCCAACGCCTCGATCATCGGGATCGTGTTCGGCTGGTTCCTCGGCAGCACCGCCATCCTCGTGGAGCGGTTCGATCCGGTCGCGTTCACCCAGACCGTGCGGACCCACGGCCCGGCCTTCTTCGCCGGCGTTCCGACGCTGCTGTTCGACATCATGAACCTCTCCGACGAGGTCGAGGTGGACTTCTCGACGGTGAAGTACGTGACCTTCGGGGCGGCCGCGACACCACCCCACGTACGTCGTCGTGTGGAGGAGCGATTCGACCTCAAGCTGCGTCAGGCGTGGGGCATGACCGAAGGGCCCAACCTCGTCACGGTCGATGCCCTGGAGGGACCGATCGCCTACGACGGGGTCGGGATCCCGCTGCCGCACATCGACGTCGTCGCGGTCGACGACGACGATCGGGTACTGGCGGCGGGCGAGGTCGGTGAGTTGTGCCTGCAGGCCACCGCCGAAGGGCCCGATGCCGGGGTGTACCGACCGATGCTGGGCTACTGGAACAAGCCCGAGGAGAGCGCCCGGGCACTCGCGAACGGACGCTTCCACACCGGCGACGTCGGCTACGTCGACGATGAGGGCGTCGTCCACCTCGTCGACCGCAAGAAGGACATGATCATCCGCGGCGGCAACAACATCTTCCCCGCGGAGATCGAACGGGTGCTCGTGAACGATCCTCGGATCTCCGAGGCCTACGTGGTCGGCATCCCCCACGAGCGCCTCGGTGAGGTCCCCAAGGCCTACGTCGTACCCGAGAGCGACGGCGCGATCACCACCGCCGAGGTCCGTAGCCTCGTCGCTCAGAACCTGGCCACCTTCAAGCGGCTGGAGGACGTCACGCTGATGGCCTCCGACGACCTGCCACGCAACGCCATGGGCAAGGTGCTCAAACGTGAGCTCCGTCAACTCGACGATCACGGCTAGACGGCCGCGCCCGTCGCCGACCGGCCGCTCGGTCGTGTCCGGTCCCTGCGACACTCTCCGCGCACGGGCTGCGATCACCTGGAGGAGAACTCAATGCCGATCGACTCACGACCCGACCACGTCGCCATCGCCGTGCCTGAGCTCGGGCCCGCGACCGCTCGCTGGCACGACGAGCTCGGTGGCGGCTACCTCGAACCGCGGGTCGTCACCGAGGCAGCCGGGTTCGCGACCTGCCAACTGCACTACCGCGGTGGTGGGAAGCTTGAACTGCTCGAACCGATCAGCGAGGACGGCTTCGCGGCTCGGTTCATCCGACGGTTCGGTGCACAGGTCCACCACATCACCCTCACCGTGCCCGAGCTGCATCCGGCCGTGGAGGAGCTCGGCCACGCTGGCTACCAGGTCGTCGACGTCTCGACCGACGACGAGCTGTGGCACGAAGCGTTCCTGCGCCCATCCGAGGCGGGCGGTGTGCTCGTCCAGATCGCCCGATCGGCCTACACGACGATGGAGTGGGCCGAGCACTGGGGCCGGGAGACGGGCTGGGTGGTCGAGCAGCCGCGGCCCGACGGCGCGCTGCTGCGGGGCCCCACGCTCGGCCACCCGGACCTGGATGCAGCGCGCAGGCTGTGGGAGGTGCTCGGGGGGGAGGTGGACGCAGATGCTGACGGCCTCTGGGTGACCTGGCCCGACGCAGCGCTGTCGATCCGGATCGAGCAGCGGGACCACGCCGGTCCGCTGGGGGTCCGGTTCGACGGGACCAGCGCACGCACGAGCGATCAGCGACTCGGGGCCGCCGTGCTCGCGGCTTGAGCCCCCCGCCGTCCCACGGGCCGAACAGGCCGTCAACCCCCGCCCTCGACTCGGGTCGTGTCGGGACGGTCCGCCGGTCGGGTCACCCGCGGGTCCGGTCACCCGCCGATCAGTTGCCGTGAACGGTTCGCTTACGTGGCGGTGACCACCCCTTCGCGCGAGGTGATGGTGTTGTCGATGACCAGTTCCGCGCCGCTGACGTGCTTCGACTCGTCGGAAGCCAGGTAGAGCACGGCGAAGCCGATGTCCTCCGGCTCGCCGCGTGTGGATCCCGCCACCGCGACCGTGGTCTTCGGGTCGCGTCGGCGCACATCGGCGACCTGGTCGCCGATACCGTCGGTCATCGGTGTGCGGATGCCCGACGGCAGGATGGTGTTGACGCGGATCCGGTCACCCATGTCGGAGCAGTAGACCGCGGCGGAGCGGCTCATCGCGCGGACCGCACCCTTGCTCGCTGCGTAGGCGAAGACGTAGGGAACGCCAACCGATCCGGCGATGGACGACATGTTCACGATCGAGCAACGCTCTCCGGTCCGTCGCATCCGCCAGATGGCGTGCTTCATACCCAGGTACGTCCCGCTGGTGTTCACCGCAGCGATCTGTTCGAACTCCTCGAGCGTGCACGTCTCGACGGTCCCCGCCAGGACGATCCCGGCGTTGTTGACCAGGACGTGCAGGTCGCCCAGCGACGACTCGACCTCGTCCAGCGCGCGCTGCCAGGCGCCCTCGTCGGTCGCGTCGAGCGTCACCGCCAACCCGCCGAACTCCGCCGCCACGGCCTTCGCCGCGTCGGCGTCGACGTCGGCAACCGCGACACGTCCGCCCTCCTGCGCCAGCATGCGCGCGGCGGTCGCGCCGAGCCCGGAGCCGCCCCCCGTGACGACGCACACCTTGCCTTCGACTCGTCCCACGGTTCCTCCGCCGTTCAGGCCGGATCGACCGGCACTCACGTGGTCTCGTCCCACAGATGGACCAACGCCCGCTCGGCGATGCGCCAGCCCTGCCCGGTCTGGACGAGCCGATCCTCGTAGCGGCCACCCAGGGTCCAGCGGCAGCGTTCGTCGTCTCGGTGCATGACGTGCTCGGCACGGACGTAGCTGGTCGCCTCCGCGGTCTGGTCACCCAGCACCACCGTGACGTTGCTCACCATGTGCTGGGTCAACTCGAAACGCGCGAGGGCGGTCCGGCAGTACTCGAGGACGGCTTCCCGTCCCTCCAGTGGTGGGGAGTTGAGGTAGGTGACCTTGGCGTCGTCGACGAAGCACTGCTCGAGCAGCGACCAATCGCGGTTGTCGAGCGCGGTTGCGTAGCCGACCAGCAACTCGTCGATCCCTGCCTTGGCGAGGAGCCGGTCGAGCTCACCTTCCTCCGGCGAGCTGGTCATGGATCTCCGTTCCTGGTCGCAGCCGGTCGCCGTGCGGCCGACCGTGGCCAGCGACTCGCGACAGCGGTGGCTCAGTAGCCGATAGCGCGCAGGCCGTCGTCCTGGCAGTCGAACGGGAAGCCCATCGCCAGCCGGACCAGTGCGATGTCCATCTGGCCGTCGTGCTCGATGATGCGCCGCACCATCGGGTGCGAGATCGACACGTACTGCGCATCGATGAAGACCGTGTAGTAGTGGATGCGGTCCTCATCGATGCTGATCCCGCTCTCCCGCTCGTAGATCTCGAACAGCTCCTGCTTCGGCAGCAGGTTGTCGACACCGCGGTAGAGCGCGGACGACCAGTCCTTCATCGGGTCACCGAGGTGGGCTTGTTCCCAGTCGGTGAGCCCAACGACCGCATCCTGTTCGAAGATGAAGTTGCCCAGACCGACATCTCCCCACACCAGCGAGGTCCGCGGCACCTGCGTCGGCGCGTTGCGGTTCAGCCACGAGTACAGCTCGGTCACCACCGGACGGGCTTCGGAACGGTTCTGCTCGTAGTGCGCCCGCCACCGGTCGATCTCCAACCTGGCGCAGTCCTCAGCGGTCTGTGGCACAGCCATGAACTCGCCGAGGCCGGCCGCTTCCCAGTCCAAGGTGTGGATACGCGCCAGCAGCACGGCCAACTGCTCACCGATCGACCGCCGCAGCTCCTCCTCGCCCTCCTTGAACAGCTGCTTGGGGGCCGACGAGCCGGGGATCGTGTCACGGATGTAGAAGCTGCGGCCGAGCCAGGACGGATCGGGCTCGTGCCACAACGCACGGGCGACCGGGACGTCGGTGTCGGCCAGCGCCCGGTAGACCTGGTACTCGTACTCGAGGGGCGTCGGCACCACCGACCCCTCGGGATGGTCCGCGCGGACGGTGAAGGTCGCTTCCTGACGCGCTCCGTCGGCGTCCTGCCAGACCGTGTCGGCGAACCAGGTCTCGCGTGACATCCCGCCGACGTTCCGGGTGAGCTTGACCACCTCGAGGTCATGCGCCTCCGGCAGCTGCTGGGAGAGATAGCGGGCCAGGCGCTCCTCTTCGGGCGCTTCGTTGGACGTGCTCATCGTGTCACCTCCCTGATGCTCGTGCGCTCGCTCACGCGGCCTGGCCCTTGGAGCCCTTCTGCTCCGACGGTGGCGCGAACGACATGAACGTGGGCTCGGCGAGTTGCTTGTCCCGGTCGGTCTGGCGCCGCAGGTAGCAGCGGATCTCGTGGCGCGTTGCCTCGAGTTCATCGTCTGCGGCCTGCTCCTCGAGGCCGTCGAGCCCCTCGATCACCTGCACCAGCGTCTCGCGCAGCCGCTCGTTGCGCTCGGTGAGCTCCGGCACCGAGACGTACCCGGTCACCGGTTCGTCGCTGTCCTCGAGCGCCTTGCCCAGCAGTTCGACCAATCGGGCCGCTTCGTCACCGGCGACCGGGCCGTCGAGCTGCGAGAGCTGATCACCCAGCGTGGCGAACAACCCGCGCAGATCGTCGATGTCCTCGATGAGCAAGGGCCCCTCGAACTGCCAGCGTCGTTCGAGATGGATGAGCATCCGTCGCATCACCTTCGCGACGTAGGAGCCCCACTTGTCGTCCACGTTCGGGATCACGTAGGTGTCAAGCGAGAACTGCATGCTGCGCAGGATCTCGTCCGGATACGGGCGCATCGCTCCGCCTTTCGCTGGATCGTCTCCCGACCGCTCAGACCTCGTCCATGCCGGCCGGCAGGCCGTCGATCATCCGGTCGTGGTACTCGGAGATCCCGTGAGCGGGCATGCCGTCGAACTCGTACCGGAAGACCAGCTCACCGAGCCTGGCGACCTCCCCCCCGCGCCGGTTGCGCAGCGGCACCAGGTTGACCGGCTCGCCGCTCACCTCGAAGCTGCCGGCCGACGTGTGCAGGGTCAACTCGACGCGTTCAGGGTAGTGCGGAGCCGGCCCGTACTCACTGGAGATGTCGGCCCGCTCGACGAAGGACACCTCACCGTCGCGAAGCACCATGCCGCGATCGGGTTGCCGCTCGTCACCGATCTTGGAGACCCAGCCGACGAACCCGTTCTTCTCATCGGCCAGCCCCGAGACCCAGCGCCAGTACTGCGGGCCCTGCCACACCCGCGGCCCCCAGGAGTGATCACGGAAGCCAAGACCAGAGATGCGCTGCTCGTCCCCGTCGAGGTTGACCGTGCCCGACACTCTGCACGGCCCCTGGTAGTGCCCCGTCGCGATCGAGTCCTCCGCGCCGGCGATCCCCGACTCACCGGACTCACTGGAACCGAGCCCGTAGACCGGGATGGTGTTCTCGTACTCAAGCTCCAACTCGAGGTGCTTGACCGGGTTCTCGGCGAACACCTTCTTGGGGTCCTCGAGCTCGGTCCCGCTGCCCATGACTCGCACGTCTCCGGAGTAGGTCACCCGCATGCGCTGCAACGGCTCGATGACCTCGAAGCGAAGGCCAGCTGCGTCGAACTTGCTGTTGTCCTCGATGGGCGCGCGCTCGAAGTGGAAGGCGGCCCCGCCGCCGGGCAGGTACAGCAGAACGGTCACCTCCGCGTGCCCCTCGTTGACCCGGTTACCCATCCGGATCAGCGTCGCGAACCCCGAGTCACCGTCGACGAAGTTGTAGTACGCCGACTCGTTGAACTGCGGATGGTCCGTCGGCTCGTGCATGTACTCGTCCTGCGGTGAGAACTCCGCTCCAGCGCCCATGTCATCCTCCAGATGTCCCGGGTCGTTCCGCTCCCGTATCTCTCATTTACGTTAACATGCAAGTCGATGCGCGCAAGCATCCACGGAGAAGGCAGCCGCGATGACGATCCCGATGGCTCCGGCCGACCAGCTCGACCCTGCGCTCGCGCGCTACGCCGCGCGGGACGCAGACGGCAACCCGAGGGAGACCGGCAACGAGCTGCTGCAGTTCTGGAACGCCATCCCCGACGCCGCCCGTCGGCTGATCGAGCTCGAGATGGAGCTGTGGCACTCGGGCTCGCTGGGACCGCGCCTGGCCGAGCTGGTCCGGTTGGCGATCGCCAACCACACCAGCTGCCCGGTGTGCCTGTCGATCCGCCACCCGGCAGCGCGGGCCGCCGGCGTGGACGAGCAGCTCATCGCCGCGCTGCCCGAGCTCGACGACGACCGGCTCACCGAGCGCGAGCGCGTAGCGGTGGCGTTCGCCGACCGCTTCGGGCGTGACCATGGCTCGATCGACGCCGAGCACTACCAGCAGCTCGCCGAGCACCTCGACGAGCGCGAGCGCGCGGAACTGACCATGCTCTGCTCGCTGTTCTTCGGCATGGGACGGTTCCTGGAGACCCTGACCCGCGACCAGGGCTGTCCGCTGCCGGCGTGACCACCTCGGCCTGACGGCAGCAGGTGCGTCCCTGGCCGCTGACCGGACGCCACCGGTTCAGCCGATCGGTTCCGTGCGGCGTCGCATCCCGGAAGCCAGGAACGGCGAGCGCCAGCCCCGCTCCTCGGGGTCGACCGTCTGACCCGGCGCCACCACCTCGTCGATCGCGTCCAAGGTCGCCGGGTCGAGCCGCGCGTCGGCACCGGCGAGCAGGTCATCGAGCTGTGCCGCCGTACGCGGCCCGATGATGGCCGAGGTCACCGCCGGGTGTGACAGGACGAAGGCGTTGGCCATCTGCGGCAGGCGCAGGCCCGCCTGGTCAGCGATCGAGGTCAGCTGCTCCACGGCGTCGATCTTCGCCTTCACCGCAGGCCGCTCAGAGTCGAACAGACGCGTCATCCGGCCCCGGGTGCGGGTCGCCCGGGAGTCCTGCGGCCGTGTGTCCGCGCGGCCGTACTTGCCGGTCAGCCAGCCACCCGCGAGCGGGCCCCACACGATGGTCCCCATCCGGTAGCGCTGCGCGACGGGCAGCAGGTCGTCCTCGACGTGACGGACCAGGATCGAGTACGGGGGCTGCTCACAGACGAACCGCTCGAGCCCCCGGCGGTCGCTGGCCCACTGTGCCTCGACCAGATGCCAGGACGGAAACGTCGAGCAGCCGAGGTAGCGGACCTTGCCCTCGCGCACCAGGTCCGTGAGCGCGGCCATCGTCTCCTCGACGTCCATGAACAGGTCCGGCCGGTGGACCTGGTAGAGGTCGATGTGGTCGGTTCCGAGCCGCTTCAGGCTCGCCTCGACGGCCTGCCGGATCCACAGCCGGGAGTTGCCGCGCTGGTTGGGACCAGGCCCCATGCGCATGTGGAACTTGGTAGCGAGCACCACCTCGTCGCGTCGATCGGCGATCGCTTCACCGACGATCTCCTCGGACTCGCCGCTTGAGTAGACGTCAGCGGTGTCGATCAGGTTGATGCCGGCATCGAGGGCCTGCCCGACGATCTGGCGGCACTCCGCGCGGTCGGTGGTCGCCCATTCACCGAGGTTCATGGCGCCGAGGCTGAAGGTGCTGACCTGCACCCCGGTGCCGCCGAGTTGACGGTATTCCACGTGCTCCTCCTGGCCGGTGCCGAGCGGTCACGCCGTACGGTGGCGGTCTACTTCGTGCGCTGGCGCTGCAGGTGGCCGGCGATGATGTTGCGCTGGATCTGGTTGGTCCCGCCGGCGATCTCGTGAAGCTTGGTCTCACGGTAGAAGCGTTCCATGCCGTACTCCACCATGTAGGAGTAGCCCCCGAGCACCTGCATGCCCTTGAGCGCACACCGCGTGCCGGCCTCCGAGCCGGCAACCTTCGCCATCGAGGCATCCATCGAACACGGCAGCCCCTGCTCCATCTTCCAGGCGGCGCGCCAGGTGAGGAGCCGTGCCATCTCCACGTCGATCGCCATGTCAGCGAGCATGTGGCCCACGGCCTGGTGCTCGATGATCGGCTTGCCGAACTGCTCGCGCTCCACCGAGTACTTCGAGGCCAGGTCCAGGGTTCCCTGGCCGATCCCGCAGCCCTGTGCGCCAACGAAGATCCGCTCGGCATCCAGCAGGCTGAAGATGATCCGGATTCCCTCGTTGAGCGTGCCGACGAGGTTGTCGGCAGAGACCCGAACGTCGTCGAGGAACACCTCACAGGTGTGGGTGCCCTGCCCGGCCAGCTTGGGAAGCGGGCGCACCGTCACACCCTCGGCCTCCCGGGGGATCAGCAGGACCGACAGCCCGTGGTGCGCTGAGGCCTCCGGGTCGGTACGCACGAACGTGAAGATGTAGTCCGCGGTGTCGGCCCCGGTGGTGAAGATCTTCTGACCACGCACCACGAAGTCGTCTCCTTCGCGGTGGGCACGGGTCGACAAGTGTGCGAGGTCCGAGCCCGCCTCCGGCTCGGAGAGACCCATCGCCATACGCATCCGACCGGCGGCGATCTCCGGCAGGAGCGCAGCCTTCTGCTCCTCCGTGCCGAACTTGGTCACACCCTTGGCGCAGAAGGTCGCCGTCGGAATGTAGGCGTAGCCGAGGCTGGCACCTGCCCGGGTCACCTCCTCGACGATGATGCAGATCGATATCTGGTCGGCCTCGCTGCCGCCGTACTCTTCGGGGATGGCCACACCGCACAGCCCGAGTTCGGCCATCTTCGCGTAGATATCGGAAGGGAACCGCTCCTCGCGGTCGTGCGCGGCGATCACCTCGATCGGCGCCTCGCGCTCGAAGAAGCTGCGAAGGGTGCGCCGCAGCTCCTCCTGCTCAGCCGTCAGTGAGAAGTCCAGCATGGCATCCTCGCTTCAGTGGTCGGCGGGTTGGTGGAGCAGCTCAGCGATGCGGATGCAGCCGGCGGTGCTCGCCCGGGCAGCGTCCAGATCGACCAGGGGCACCGGGTCCCACAGCACCACGTGGTCGACCTCCCCGTACGCACGCACCTGTGCGGCGATGTCTTCGGCGGATCCGTGCAACATCTGGTCAGCGACCACCTCGACGGGGACCTGCTCCGCGGCCTCGAGGAGTCGGTCTCCGAGCTGGCTGGCAACCATGTGCTCGAGCCCTCCACCGCCGAGCGGATGCCGGGCGCCGACCGACTCGAACCGCTCGGGCGGCAGCAGCAACGCGTAGGCCTTCAGGACGGGATGGTCGAGCAGCTCCCGCGCGGCGTCGCGATCCTCGGCCACCACGACCTGGACCGACAGCGCGTAGGTCAACCCGTCGGGGTCGCGGCCGGCCGCGTTGGCGGCGTCGCCGATCTGCTCGCGGGCGCGGTTCCAGGCGTCGACGGTGAGGAAGTTCGGGATCCAGCCGTCGGCGTACCGCCCGGTGGTCGCGAAGCCCTTCGGACCGTGGGCGGCGACCCACAGCTGCGGACCCGGGGAGCCGGGTGCCGGACGCAGGCCCATAACCGCGCCGTCCTGGGTCGGTCCGGGGTCGTCCAGCAGCCGACGGATCTGCGCGGCCGCCTCGTCCAACCGACGCGCAGGTGAGGAGATACTCGTGCCGTAGGGCTCGTAGTTGGCGCGCTCGCCGGCACCGAGCCCGAGCACGACACGGCCGGGCGCCAGGTGATCGAGCGACAGCGCGGTCTGGGTCAGCGTGGCGGCGTTGCGGCGGATCGCATCGGTCACACAGACCCCGAGCACCGCATCCCCTGCGTGGTCGGCGCATGCCGCCATGCACAGGAACGGATCGGCGTAGACGTGCGGATCCGGCTGGATCTCGCTCAGACCTCCCGTCGCCCACAGGGCGGGCGAATGGAACGCCACCAGGTGGTCCGGCCACCACAACGACCGCATGCCCGCAGCGTGCAGCCGCGACGCGCGCCTGCGCATCGCGTCGAACGGGGGCGCCGGCCCCATGGCGATCCCGACATCCATCTGAGCATTCTCCGGGTCGTCGCGGTGGTTGGGCAGGGTGCGCGGCGGCTCGACCTGCTAGCCCTGGACCTGGTCGCGCCAGGCAGCGAAGCGCGCCGGGAACTCCGATCCCTGCAAGGCCACGGCCTGCGCGCGCACCTCCTGTTCGAGCACCTCGGCCTCCAGGTCGAGCTCCATCGAACGGTAGGTGTTCCGCCGGGTCATGGTCACCGCGTGCGGCGGCAACGACGCCAGCGACTCCGCGGCATCGAGCGCATCAGCGACGACGTCGTCGCACACCCGAGCGACCAGCCCGATGCGGTCGGCCTCGTCCGCATCCACCGTCCGACCGGTCAACATCAGGTCGAGGGCGGTCGCGGTGCCCACGACCCGGGGGAGGAAGTAGGAAACACCGAAGTCAGGGACGAGCCCCATCTGCACGAACGGGGAACCGAACCGCGCGTCGGGGCCGGCCAGTCGCAGGTCGCAGGCCAGCGCCAGCCCGAGGCCCGCCCCGACCGCCGGGCCGTTGACCGCGGCGATCGTCGGCGTGGCCATGCCACGGATCGCGACCGGCGTGCGGTGGGTGGACCTGACGAAGCGCTCAGCCTCGCTGGCCGTCGGCTGGTCGAAGCCCTGTGACTCGAGGTCGGCACCGGCACAGAAGCCCCGCCCGGATCCGGTCACCACGATGGCGCGGACGGCCATCTCCTCATCCAGGGCCTCCAGCGCCTTGCGAAGTCCGCCCGTCAGGAGACGATCATCCAGCGCATTGAGTCGCTCCGGCCGCCTGAGGGTCAGCAGCGCCACGCCGTCCCTGGGACGTTCGATGTCCAACGACTCCATGCGACTCCCCTGCCCGCAGCGGCCGCGACCAGCCGCACGCTCGCCAACCAATCCTCTGGAAACTTCCCGTATCACGTTATCATGCCGATCAACCAGGGCCGGCAGCAGGGAGCGAACATGGCCACGACACCGCCGACCTCAGCGCCGACGGGCGTCCGTCGCTACATCGACCTCGTGACGGAGTCCGCACATCGCAGACCCCACGCCACGGCGGTCGTCGCCGGCGACTCGCACCTGTCCTTCGCCGAGCTCGACGCGCGGGTGGCTCGGCTCGGAGCGTTCCTCCAGGCCAGACAGGTCCCCCTCGGCGCCCGCCTGGCGCTGCTCGCAGCGAACGAACTCGAGTACCTCGAGATCCAGGCCGCGTGCGTCCGCTACGGCTACACCCTGGTGCCGCTCAACACGCGGCTCGCGGTGCCCGAGCTCGCCTACATCCTGAGCGATGCGGAACCGGCGGTGCTCATCGCCGGTCGCGACGAGCACCATCGGGGGCGCGAGCTCGCCGACCAGACCGGCCTCTCGACGCTGCTCGGACTCGGCCCTCGGACCGACGACGTCGACGCCTACGACGACGCCATCGCCGCGGCGAGCGGGCATCCGACGATCCCCGGTGACCCGGACATCGCGACCACCATCCTCTACACCAGCGGCACCACGGGCCGGCCCAAGGGAGCGGTCATCGACCGACGTGGGTTCACCGCCCGGGTGTTCGTCAACGCCCTCGAGCTCGACGCCACCGACGATGACGTCTTCCAGCAGAGCCTGCCGATGTTCCACATCGCGGCGTTCCTGGCGTACGCCTACCTCTACCGGGGCGGCACGGTGGTCATGCTGCCCAGCTTCGAGCCGTCCTCGTGCCTGACGTCGCTGGCACGGCACGAGGTGACCTCGACGGTGCTGGTGCCGACCATGATCGACATGCTGCTCGAGAGCCCGGCGATCGAGGACTTCGACCCGGGCAACCTGGGCCTGATCATCTACGGTGGCTCGAGCATCGAGCCGTCGCTGCTGCGACGTGCGCTGACCACCTTCCGCTGCGGCTTCCACCAGCAGTACGGGATGACCGAGACCGGCGCACAGACGATCCTTCGCCCCCACGATCACGTCATCGACGACGAGAACCGCCTCTCCTCCGCCGGCACGCCGGCGGTCAGCTTCGAGGTCCGCATCGTCGACGACGCCGATGAGCCGGTACCCGACGGTCAGGTCGGCGAGATCACCTGCACCGGCCCTGCGGTGATGTCCGGCTACTGGGGCCAGCCGGAGGCGAGCGAGACGACGCTGCGCAACGGTTGGATGCACACCGGCGATCTCGGCTACGTCGACGAGCGCGGTCTTCTCCACATCGTCGACCGGCGAAACGACATGATCATCTCCGGTGGCGAGAACGTCTACCCGCGCGAGGTCGAGGCGGTCCTGGCCGAGCTCGACGGCCTGCGCGAGGCGGCCGTGATCGGGCTTGCGCATCCGCGCTGGGGTCAAGAGGTCACCGGCGTCGTCCCGCGGGACGCGCCGGACGACCACACGCTCGACACGTTCCTGCGCGAACGCATCGCCGGCTACAAGGTCCCGCGACGCTGGATCCGGGTTGAGGAGATCCCCCGCAACGTGACGGGCAAGATCCTCAAGGCTGAGCTGCGGGCACAGCTGGAGGACCCTGACCAGGTAGGGGACTGAAGCCGGCGGCGCCTACACCCCGAAGTAGGCCTCGGCCATCTTCGGGTCGTCGCGGACCTCGGCGGCTGGTCCTTCCATGACGACGTTGCCCTGCGAGAGCACGTAGACGCGGTCGGCGACGCGCAGCGCCTGCTTGGCGTTCTGCTCGACGATGAGCAGGGCCAGCTGCTGTGCAGCGACCTCCTCGAGCACGTCGAAGACCCGCGTGACGATGACGGGAGCGAGCCCCAACGAGGGCTCGTCGAGGAGCATGACCCGCGGGCGCGCCATCAGACCACGCCCGATGGCGAGCATCTGCGCCTCACCGCCCGACAACGAGATGGCGCGCTGGTCGCGACGCTCGGCCAGCTTCGGGAACAGGGAGTGGACGCGCTCGAGGTCCTCGTCGATCGAGTCGCCGCGACGCCGCCAGGGGGCGGTCGCGAGCTCGAGGTTCTCGCGCACGGTCAGCTGGCCGAGGATCCCCCGTCCCTCGGGGACATGGCTCATCCCCGAGCGCACGATGTTCTCCGGCCGCTGGCCGACGATCGACTCGTCCTTGAAGCGGATCTCGCCGGCGGCGGTCGGCGCGAAACCGCTGATCGCGCGCAGCAGGCTGGTCTTCCCGGCACCGTTGGCACCGAGCACGGCGACGCACTCGCCCTCATCGACCTGCAGCGACACGTCCTGAAGTGCGGTGACCGCCCCGTAGCGGACCTCGAGTCCCTTGACCTGGATCACTGTTCGCTCCGGTTGTCCGTGGTGTCGACGGGGTCACCCGCTGCGCCCGAATCCTCCGCGCCGAGGTAGGCCTCCTGGACCACGGGATCGTTGACGATCTCGTCGGGACGGCCGCGCGCGATGACGCTGCCCTCACCGAGCACGGTGACCGACTCAGCGAGCCCGAGCACGAACGGCATGTTGTGCTCGATGACGACGACGGCCAGCCGGTCGCGTTCCAGCTGTCGGATGATCCGTCCGAGCAGTTCGCTCTCCTCGCCCGAGAGGCCGGCTGCGGGCTCGTCGAGCAGCAGCACCCGTGGCTGGAGCGCGAGCGCCCGCGCGATCTCCATCAACCGCAGATGGGCGTGAGGGAGCCGGCCGACCGCCAGATCGGCGGTGCCCTCCAGCCCGGTCGCCGCGAGCAGGGAGAGGGCCTCGTCGCGGGCTTGGACGCCCTGTAGGCCCGTGGACTCGACCATCGGAAGCACGTGGTCGAGGACGGTGAGCTCCTCGAACGTCCGCGTGTGCTGGAAGGTCCGAGCGACACCGGCGCGGGCGATCTCATCGGGTCGACGCCCCTGCAACGCCGTCTGTCCGAGCATGACGGCCCCCTCGTCGGGCCCGTAGATGCCGGTGATGACGTTGACGAGCGTGGACTTCCCGGAACCGTTCGGGCCGATCAGTGCGTGGATCTCACCCGGATGGAAGGTGACGTCCACGCCGTCGAGCGCCTGGACCCCACCGAAGGACTTGCGCACCCCGGAGACCACCAACTCGTGTTCCTCGCCGCGCGGCGTGAACGAGCGCTCCGACACCTCAGCCAGGCTCAGGCCGCTCTCCGCCGTCGTGTGACGACGGAGCTGACGGACCCGTTGGTACAGGTCCCCGGCGAAGCCGACGATGCCCCGCCGACCGGAGAGGATGGCGAGCATGATGATGACACCGAAGACGATCTCCCACCAGTGCTCGATGAAGCGCAGCAGCTCCGGGGCGAGCGAGATCACGACCGCTCCGATGACGGCGCCAGCGAGCGACCCGGCCCCACCGACGATCAGCATCGCGATGAGCAGGATCGACTCGTGGTAGTGGAGCACGCTCGGGTCGATGAAGGTCAGGGTCAGGGCGTAGAGGCATCCAGCGGCCGCGGCGAAGACCGCACCGATCATGAACATGCTGATCGAGGTCCGAAGCACGGGCACCCCCATGGCCTCGGCGCCGAGTTCGTCGTCTCGGACCGCTCGGGCACGCCGACCGAGCGCCGAGCTGCTGACGTAGGCGTGCGCGAACAGCGCGACCACGATCGTCGCCAGGATGAGCGGATAGGCCCCGCTCGCCCCGGAGAACGACCGGTCGAAGATCTCGAGCCGTGGCACGGACATCCCGAGCACGCCGCCGGTCACCCCGTCCCACTCACGGATCACGTTGCGGATGATCTCGGCGATGCTGAACGTCGCGATCGCGAAGTACAGGTGGCGCACGCGCAGGGTGATCACGCCGATGAAGAACGCGAGCAGTACTGGTAGCCCGATCGCGCCCACGACCGCAAGCAGCGTTGGCACGTCTTCGGTCCGTAACACCGAGAAGGTGTAGGCACCGACGCCGAAGAACGCCGCATGGCCGAGGGAGAGCAGTCCGGTCTCGCCGAGGACGAGGTTGTAGCCGATCACCGCGACCATGAACGCACCGGTGGTCGCACCGATCTGGATGTAGAAGCCGGCGTCGAGAAGCAGTGGCATGCTTCCGATGACGACGATGACGACGGCGAGGTAGGCCGCCTGCCGGAGTGACGCTGCGCGGCTCATACCTTCTCCTCCGCCTTGACCTGGAACAGCCCGTGCGGCCTCACCAACAGGATGATGATCAGGATGCCGAACGCGAACGTGTCGCGGAACGCCGAGGAGATGAGGCTCGCACCGAACACCTCGGCGAGCCCGACGATCAGTCCTCCGACCAGCGCGCCCGGAAGGCTGCCGAACCCGCCCACGATGGCACCGACGATGGCCTTCAGGAGCACACCGAAGCCGAGGTCGAGCGTCACGAACCGCACCGGGGCGAGGAGCACACCAGCAACGGCGGCGAGGCCGGCGCCGTAGGCGAACGTCCACAGGATGATGCGGTTGGTCCGGAGCCCGAGCATCCGGGCGACCTCCTGGTTCTCGGCCGTGGCCCGCAACGACTTGCCGAGGAAGGTGTGACGGAAGAACAGTGCCTGACTGACGACCAGCACGGCGGTGACGCCGATGATGAGCAGCAGGTGCCGGCTGACCACCGCACCGCCGATGGAGACGGCACCGCCACCGACCGGTGAGGGCAACGCCGCCGGCTGGGGGCCGAAGATCACGAACAGCACGCCTCGGAAGACGAACGCGAGGCCGAGCGTCGCGATGGCCACCGCGAGGAATGGATGGTGGCGGAGCGGCCGGTAGACGAAGCGGTAGGTGAGCATCCCGAGCACACCGAGCATGAGGACCGCGACGAGCCAGCTGACCAGTATCGGGGCCTCGAGGACGGTCGTCGCCCACAGCGCGGCGAAGGCGCCCACGGTGACCATGTCACCGTGGGCGAAGTTCACCGCCCCGGTGGCGCGGTAGATGATCACGAAACCTATGGCCACCAGGGCATAGATCGAGCCGAGCGCGACCCCGGCGACTGTAAGCTGTAGCACCCTCGTCCTCCATCATCCGTGCAGGCGGCGCCCGGCAGGAGCCTCTGCCCCGTTGCGCTTCGACAGCTCGTCTCGGAGCAACGGGCACCGCGGAACTACGAGGCTCTCGGGCCGGTGGCGCTGGCGGGGCCGCTCGTCGGACCGGTCCCGCCAGCGTTGCGTTGCCCTACTGCGCCTCGTAGGTCAGCACGGGCTCGATCTGACCATCGACGATCTGGATGAGCTCACGCTTGTTGTAGCAGTTGCGTCGCTCGTCGCAGCTCAGCTCGAATCCGGGGAGCGGCACCCCGTTGAACTCGCTGACGTCGCTCTCGGCGAGCGCGTCGCGCAAGGGTTCCGGGTCGGTGGTGTCGGCTCGCTCGATGCCGTCGGCGAGCATCAACACCGCCGCGTACCAGGAGGAGGCGATCTCGTTGGGAGACAGGTCGTACTCGCTGCGGAACCGCTCAGCCCACTCGACCTCAACCGGATCCTCGGAGTGTTCCGGGACCGCGTCCAGCGACATGTAGTCACCGTCGAGCAGTTCAGCCTCGATCAGCTCGAAATCGACCGCGAAGAGCGTGGCCGGTCCCCACAGCACCGGCGCGTCCAGTCCCAGCTCCTCGTGCTGACGAGCGATGGTGGCGCTCTCGGACACGAAGGTCTGCACGAAGACCACGTCCGGCTCTTCGGCGACGATCGAACGGATCTGCGCGGTCATGTCGGTGTCGCCCAGGTCGTGGGATTCGGTCACCACCGGCTCCATGCCGATCTCATCGAGCAGTACCTCGGCCTGCTCGCGGAAGCCGACGGACACCGGGTCGGTGCCGTGGTGGATGGCCGGACGCTCGGCGCCGATCTCTTCAGTGGCGAGCTCGACCAGCGACCGAGCGGAGAGCTCGTCGTTGGTGCGCACCCGGAACATCCACTCGTTCCCGTCCTTGTCGAGGTCGAGTTCGAGCGTCTGTGCGCCATGGAGGAACGGGACTTGAGCGTCTTCGATGACGTCGAGCAGCGGGAACACCTGGAAGCTGTACTGGTGGCCCAGGATGGCGGCCGGATCCCGCGCGAGTGCCCGCTGGGTGGCGGCGACGCCCGTCGACGCCTCGTCCCCGGCGTCCTCGAAGATGACCTCAAGTGGTCGGCCCAGGACGCCACCAGCCTCGTTGACGTCGCCGACGGCCATCTCGATAGCCGCTTCCTGGAGCTCGCCGAGGACGGCGTTGTCGCCGGTCTGGTCGACCACGGCGGCGAACTCGATCGGGTCGCCGGTCGGCTCAGCGGCCTCATCGGCCTCGTCGACGTCGTCGTCGACGTCGTCCGGCTCCTCGTCCGGTTCCTCCTCGACCGGCTCGGTGTCGACCTCCTCCTCGTCTGGCGCGCAGGCCGCCAGCACGAGCGACAGCGCGGCCAGTGAAGCAACTGCTCTCAAGGCTCGAGTTCGCACGGTTTCGTCCTCTCCCATTGATGACAACCCTCGGGGCTCATCCGCGACCGCTCCCCCGGCTCACGCAGCAGCGCGGCAGAACGTGCTAAGAACGTTAGAATTGCACGGTCTAACGGTTGACGTCAAGTGAAGGATACATCCGCAGCCGGACATCGAAGGCCGCGCGAGCTCAAGCGCGAAGGTCGTTCTCGGATGGCGACCCAGCCGAGCGCCCTCGCGAGCGGTGATCGGGGCGGCAGCCCTGTGGATCAGCGACGCGAAGGGCCCGGTCCACGAGGGCCGGCACACCGTGCCCCTCCTTCACCACCTCGACGAAGCCTCGGTCGAACCAGGCGAAGAGGGTCACGCGAAGACGGTCACGCGAAGACGGTCCTCGGCCCCTGCGGTGACACCCCTTCGCTCCGGTGGTGGTGGCCCACACATCGATGGGAGCGGCATGCGCCGTGTCGACGAGGTGACCGCGTGCGGCACGTGCGGCTCGCAGCGACCCTGGTCACTGACGGTCAGCGAACCGCTCTCGTAGCTGCCGCTTCAGCACCTTCCCCATCGCGTTCCGGGGTAGCTCGTCGACCACCTCGATCCGGCGCGGAATCTTCGGCCCGCTGAGCTGTGTCCGAGCGTAGCGGTCGATCTCCTTCGTGGAGGGCCCCTCGTCCGCTCGCACCACGACAGCCGTGACAACCTCTACCCAACGCTCGTGCGAGGTACCGATCACCGCGACGTCCACGATGCCAGGGAGCGTCAGCAGCACCTCTTCCACCTCGCGGCTGGCAACGTTCGTCCCACCGCTGATGACGATGTCCTTGAGTCGGTCGACGATCGTGATGAATCCGTCCGGGTCGACGGTGGCGAGGTCCCCGGTATGGAAGAAGCCCTCGTCCGTCCAGGAACCCTGTCCGCCCTCCGTCTCCCCGAAGTAGCTGTCGACGACGAACCCACCCCGTAGTTGGATCTCGCCGATCGCCGACCCGTCGGCCTCCACCTCGTGCCCCTCGTCGTCCACGACACGGAGTTCAACGCCCGCGCTGGGCTTGCCGGCAGACGACAGGCGGGACGGTGCCTGCTCGGCAACCGGGTACATGTCGTCGCGTCGGAGCACCGTCGCAACGGACACGGACTCGGTCATGCCGTACATCGGTACGAAGACTTCCCCGAACACCTCGACGGCCTCCTCGAGGAGTGGCTTGGGGACCGGTGAGGCGCCGACCACGACCGAGCGAAGTGACGACACGTCGTAGGTCTCCCGGTCGGGCAGATCGAGCAGTGCACGTAGCATCGCAGGCACCAGCACGGTGTGCGTGATGCGTTCCTCTTCGATGGTCTGCAGGCATCCCACCGGGTCGAACGACGGTCGCAGGACCGTCCGCGCTCCCTTGACCAGTGGGAACAGCTGACCCGGACCACCCGGGACGTTCGACATCGGGTGTTGGATGAGGTACGCGTCACCTGTCTGGAGCGGGTGCTCCGCGACGAACACCGCAATGGCGCTGGCGGCGTTGGCTTGGGAGATCTCCGCCCCCCGTGGGAAGCCTGTGGTGCCGCTGGTCTGCCCGATCGTGAACGGCAGGTGCGGGTCACGGTCGAGGTCGAGGACGGCACCTTCGGTGAGCAGTTCGTCGTAAGGGACCCCTTGGCGCTCAGCCCCCGGAAGGCCGACAACGAGCTCGCAGTCGTCGATCCATGATCCGAGCGCTTCGGGCGCACCCGGGCCGATGATCGCGGCACGTGGTCTGAGGTAGCCGCCGAAGTAGCGGTCGAGTTCCTTGGCATGCAGCCGGGTCGAGACCGGCGCCATCACGGTGCCAGACGAAGCCGCCGCGTAGTACGCCTCGAGCATGGCTGGGTGGTTGTCACTGACGATCGCGACCCGGTCCCCTGGTTCGAGACCGCGTTCGCCCAGCCCGACGCCGAGGCCCGCGGCACGCGCGGCGATCTCCTGCCAGGTCCACACCTGGTTGTGCTGCACGACCGCCGGACGGGAACCGTAGAACCGTACGTTGTTCGCCAGCCAGCGGACGATCGTCGACATGGAGGACCTCCCCGACGCACAGCGCCGCTTCGAATCGTTCCCCTCGTGATGCCGCAACCTGCGGACCAGCTAGCGACGATCAAACGAGTCGTGGACGCCTCGGCCCGTCGATGCGGCCGAGGTGCAACCGTGAGTCAGCCGCCTCCCGCAGACAGCATCTCCCGCAACGGCGGCTTCTGCACCTTGCCGGTAACGGTCTTCGGCAGTTCCTCCAAGCGCACCCAGCGACGTGGAACCTTGTAATTAGCAAGGTTCTCGCGCGCGAAGGCGTCAAGCTCTTCGTCCGTCGCCTCCCCGATGACGAACGCCGTGACCATCTCTCCCCACCGGTCGTCAGGCGTCCCGATCACCGCGATCTCCTGGACCTTCGGGTGTTCGACGAGCGCGAACTCCACCTCCCGTGGATAGACGTTCTCACCGCCCGTGATGATCAGGTCGTTGCGACGATCGGTGAGGTGGATGAACCCACGCTCGTCCCGGTATCCGAGGTCGCCGGTGTGCAACCAGCCACCGCGTACGGTCGCTGCCGTCTCGTCCGGCCGCTCCCAGTACTCCGACATCGCACCCGGGCCGCGCGCGACGACCTCACCGACCTCGCCGTCCTCGACGGGCCGATCATCGAGGTCGAATATCGCCACCTCGTAGCTGTACATCGGCACACCAGCCGAATCGAGCTTCTCGTCGTCATCCGGGTCGTGATCGCGCGGACGCAGCACGGTGGCGCCGCTGAGTTCGGTCTGCCCGTACCACTGCTCGAACTTGCATTCGAACTGCTCCATGGCGCTCCGGAGCAACGTCGGCTGGATCGGGGCGCCCCCGTACAGGATGATCCGGAGGTTGCTGTTGTCGAAGCTCTCGGCCTCAGGTGCGGCGAGCAGCATGTCGATCAGCGTGGGGACCAGGACCATGCCCGTACACCGATGCTGGGTGAGCAGGTCGTAGCACCCACTCGGATCGAACATCGGCTGCAGGACGACCGTGGCGCCACGTGACAGATGCGTGAACGCACCGATGCTGGCGATATGGAACATCGGCAGCGGCTGCAGCCACACGTCGTCCGAGGTGACCTCGAGCTCGACGGTCGCCGCCATCATGCGGGCCGTCAGCGCCGCCCGGTCGATGACCGCTCCCTTCGGCCGGCCCGTCGTCCCGCTGGTGTAGAGGATGGTGGCGGGCAGGTGCGGATCATCCGGATCCAGACTCGGGTCAGCTTCGCCGCTCGCCAGGAGGTCGTCGTAGCAGGGGCCGTCCCGATCCGGGTCGAGGTAGTAGGTGGGCAGTGACGTCGACAGGCGCGCCAGAGTGGCCTCGGCCAGTTCCTCGAGCTCACGCCCGACGATGAACACGCTCGGACGGACATCGCTGAGGATGAACTCGATCTCCGGGGGAGAGAGTCGGGTATTCAACGGAACGAGGACGAACCCCGATCGCAAGCAGGCTCCCTGGAGTTCAGCCTGTTCGAGCTCGTTCCAGGCAAGCAGGGCGACCCGGTCACCGGGTTGGAGTCCAGCCGCTCGTAGGGCGCCGCCCAGTCGGGCGATCCGATCGTCGATCTCCGCGAACGACAGCTGTCGCTCCCCTTCGATCACAGCGAGCTTCTCCGGTGCCTGCCGAGCGCTCGCTCCGACCAGGTCCATGAACCTCATACGTCCACTCTCCCGAATTCGAACTTCACGATGCTGGCTACTCCCGTAGGCGGACCATAACTCAACGAAGGCGGAACAGCCCCACGAACCTTCCCGGGGGCTTCAGGTGTCCTTGAGCCAAGAGCGATCAGTCGGTCGGGAAGGGGTATCCGCGCAGGGTCTGCTCACCGGCCTGCCGGAAGAGGAAGTCGAACTTCCGCCGCACGAACGCCCAGCCGTCTTCGCTCCGCGCCAGCCGGTCCTGGTAGACGCCGACGAAGTGGACCGGGGATCCTGCCTTGTCGATGCCGACCTCACTGAGATACCAGCGTCCCGATGCGGCGTCGCCGTCGACCTCGATCACCCCTTG